>JBNMJJ010000016.1:0-14899 GCA_050873745.1 Lachnospiraceae bacterium
ACCCACTCCCGGCGGGCTGGCATGAATGAGTACCACACTGCCGTCCTCGCAGGCTCCCAGAGCCATCCAGATATGCCCATCCATGCTCATGATGTCCCCAGCCTGCCAATCCTTAACCTCTCCTGCTTCCGTCAATTCACCAAATCCTCTTTTAGCAAAGTTCTCCGCCATATCGGCAGCCTTTCCCACATACCCCTCTTCTCCGTTACGGGTTTCAAAAAGGTTATACACTACCCAGCCAATGTAACCGGAACAATCCAGCCCCTCATGTATCTGATAGCGTGTATCCTGATAATCATAGCTTTCATCCTGTCGGGATGCAAATTCTTCCCAGGTGGGGCTCAGACCCAGACTGCGGGTTTCCTCACCTGCCCCTGTATCCTCTTCATTCCAGCCACCGCCCCAAACATACATGGTCTGGCCCAGGGGTTCCTTAGCCAAAAGCAGAAGCTGTGCAATAGAATGAGACTCTCTTACCCCCTCTGCCTGCCTTTTTCCATGAAGCAGCAGGCAAAAAGAAACTACATCCAATAATAGAAAGAGGCATATGCCAGACAGCATAATTTTCTTCATCCGCCCCCCTACAATAAAGTGAGTTTTATATACTCTATTTTATCAGTCTCTTTTATATGCCTCAGAAGTTCTTCTCACTCTGCTATGAGCGGACATATTGATTATAAATCTCCACATGGTCATAGATACATCTCCAGTGGCTGCTTGCCCCGGCAGATACACAAATATAGGGCCTGCCATCTGCAAAAGTGCCGTAGCTTACCGCACAGTTCCCAGACTGCGTTACATAGCCTGTCTTAGCGCAAAGTACCTCTCCGCCAGTATCCTTATCCTCAATTCTGCGTAAAAACCAGTTGGAAATATTCAGCCCCTCAGGGTGCTGGGCTGTAGGAGCTGTGGTATAGTTGTGGGCAGACATAACCTTTTTGCAAAAATCATTCTGTAGCGCCGCTTTCATAATGACAGCCATGTCATATACTGTACAGTAATGATTATCGTCATAAATTCCCACACAGTTGGTAAAATGAGCACTGTCCGATAAGCCAAGCTCTTCCAGCTTCTCATTCATCATCTCTACAAATGCCTCATGAGAGCCGGCCACATAGGTAGCCAGTCCTACCGCCGCATCACCACCGGAAGGCAGTATAGTCCCGTAAAACAAATCCCGAACGGTTACTTTTTCTCCATCTAAAAATCCTGCAGCACTGCATCCATTGATATAACTGTAATCCGTAATTTCTCTTGTCATGGTAAAGGTGTCGTCCAGCTTCTCATCGCTGATATGCTCTGCTGCCACCAGGACGGTCAGCACCTTGGTCATGGAAGCCGGGGAGATTCTTTCTCTTTCCCCCTTTGCTGCAATAATGGTATCCGTGCTTTCATCAACTAAAATTGCATTGGGACTGATTACATCTTCACTATTAATAGCGCCTGTATCTGAGGTTGATGCAAAGCTGTATGGCGGTATCACTCCGCTCTGTTTCACACTGGCTCCCACTGCCAGCAGTTTTCCTCCATCCTTTTCCAAAACTTGTACATCCCTGGCCTGTTCTTCCTCCTGCTTTGACGGCTGAACTGCCTGAGCCTGTCCAATCTCTTCTACCGGAAACTGTGGTTCACCGGCTTCCGCTTTCCTCCCAAAGACGGAAACTGCGGTAATCATAAGAACTACAGCCCCCAGTGCCCCCAGACCCAGGGGCAGATATTTTTTCAGTATACGGCGCCGCTTTATCTGAAGCTGCTTTTCCTGCCGCATACGCTCTATTCTCTCATTATAACGTGAAAACTTCTCTCTTCCTTCAACTAGATTATCTAAAACGGGTTCCATTGCTTCTCTTCCTTTTTTTGATTTGATAGGGCAGGTTTCATTACTCTGCCTATTTCATAATGAAAATCCTGATTTATTGAGAGCCTCACTTCATCAGTGCATCAATTATTCTAATTCCGGCTGCCGTCCTCTTCAGTTCCTTCAATTCACGTTTCATATAGGCTTCCAACTGCTCCACTTCACCTTTCGTAAAGCCCGCACTGGACAGAATCCTGCAGTCCGGTATCCTTCCCTCTGCCGACCGGCTTCCATCCGTAAAAGCTACATAGGCATACTTCTGTCCGTTCTTGGCACAAATTGATGATACCGTCATATTCATTTCATTTTCCATACGCTAACCTCCATGTCAGAGCAGCTTATTGTGATGATATGCGATGAGAATTTCACGCAGGCGATTTCTCATCTGTGATTAGGGCATATTTGAGGCTCTGACTCAAATTGCGGATTGAAAACAAACTATCGGGCTTATTTTTCAATCCAGTTCCTTTTCAGGCTCTTCACAATACAAATAAATATTATTTGCAATAGTATTCTCTATAATTCCAATAAGCCACTGGTAAATATTATCCCAGCGGCTTTTCTTTCGTTCCTATTCTCTTACTTTTTTCAAAATTGTCTTAACTTTTCCCTCTGCCTGCCCCAACAGACCTTCTATCGGTGCTGTATCAGTCAGGCCAGGCCTTTCAGCAGCGCAGGCTTAAGAGAAATGCCTTTAGCTAATAGTGTACTTTTCGACAAACAATTTGTCAATGCAGGAACGGCAAAAGAAGATTGAAAATCCATCCTAATGCAGAAATTATTACTGACATAAAAAAAGATAGAACAGACAAGAATGCCACAGGGACCATCTTCCCCCTGCGGCATTCTTAAAGCTTCCTATTCTGCCAAAGGATTTATGGCTTCTTTATCTGCATAAACAGTAAAGGATAAATTCGGCCCCGTAGCCAAACCTGTTCCCCCAAGCTTTGCGATTCTCTGCCCCTGCTTCACCGACTCCCCTTCCTCTGCCAAAATCTCTTCTAAATGACCGTATTTCACCACAATCCCTTCTCCCAAATCCACCAAAACATAAATTCCGTCTACCCTATCAAAGCCTGCTTGCTTTACCGTTCCATCCGCAACGGCATAGACCTCATCCCCTTTATTCCCTGCAATATTAATATGGTCTGAAAAGGTTCCATTTTCGTGTATTCCATAGCCCCCTGATATTTTTTCACTGACGGTTGGCCATATCCATTCCTCAAACCTTAAAACAGCAGGATAAACCTTCTCTTCCTTCCGTTCTTCTTCCACTGCCTTGTAGGAAAGGGTATCCACAGTATCTTCATTAAAATGAATGGAGCACATCCAATCATGTCCAAAGGCAAAATAATTATTCGTCAAAATAAAATAATACCAATCTCCTGACGGCAGAGGCTCTTCCAACGCTGCAACATCATACCCTTTGGATAAGTCAATGGTAATCGTCTCTTCTGAATGGGCAGCGATTTTTTTGTTTTCAATAATTATTTTCTTTGCATCGCCCTCTACCTCCTTACCGGATGACCATCTCATCAGCTTTACCTGGTCCTGCAGCTTAAATTCCCTGTCCGACAAATTGGTAACTACAATCTCAAAAACCCCGTCCCCTCTGTATGCTGAACGAAATCCTACCTCATCCCCGGAAAGTCTGCTGTAAGCAAATGCCGACAGGGTAAGAAAACAGAGTATTACTCCCACTGCAGCAGCGATTTTTTTCATCTTTCCCTGCGTGTATCTCTTTTTTACCGAAAGATTTATTCCTGTTTGTTCCTCAAATATTGCCTGAATATTTTCCAGTTTTTGTCTGCTAAACTTTTCCATCACACTCCCACCTCCTGCTCTCCCAACATTTTTCGCAGTTTTTTCTTTGTCTGGTATAAACGATTTTCCACCTGCTTCTTAGATAGATTGAGGGCAACTGCTATTTCCTTAGGTTTTTGTTCATAGTAATATCTGCGCATAACAATCTCCCTGTCCAGATTCTCAAGTGCTTCTATACAGGATAAAAGCTTCTTTTTTTCTTCTTTGGCCACAATATCGGTCAAAAGTTCAGAATGATAGACCAAGATTTCTTCCTCGATGGGAATTTCCCTCTTTTTTGCCATACGGCGATAACGCTCTATCGCCTTGCTTCTTGTAACCAGTGAAAGCCAGGAGGACAACTTGCCTTTGTTGGGATTGTATTTGTCGGGATGCAGCCAGAAATCAATAAAAACGTCTGCAACACATTCTTCCACCTCCTGTACTGACGCTGCATTTACCAGCACCGCTGCCGCCACCTTCCACAAAAGCCTGGAATACTTCTGCATAATGGCCGCCATCACCTGCTCGTCTTTATTTTGGATTGCCAAAAGTATTTTCTCATCGCTCAATGGAAACACTCCTTCTTTTTTTCATTCATACTTCTTCAACTAATTAGTCATATATAGTACGATAAAAAAATGAAAAACACTTAAAGTTTTTTTATTTTATATTATGTATTTAAACTGTGAAAGAGTTTTGTCCTTATTCAATCCTGGAATTATGAGATTTGTGGCTATATTATTCATATAAGGCAATAAGCCATAAGTAAAAAGACCAATCCACAAAGAACAGATTGGCCTTTTTCAATAGGGATATTCTACTATGATATTGTTACTTGGTCTGTTGATTTTTTAATTAATTCCCATAATGCTGTTTTGTGGCATCTCAAAGCATTGGGGAAAATTCTCGCATTTTGGGCGTTCTTCGGGCGTGACCCCGGCATATGCTTCGCAAAGCCTGTGAACTTCCAGCCATGCCCTTTTGGCTGATTGTCCTCTACTGTAAGCCTTTAAAAGTTCTCTTCACACTATTCTGCGAATGAGCCTTCCCAAGCCAAATCCTGTATATTTTTGGAGCAGCACAATTCCTATTCCTGCACGGTGTCTTATTCTCCTGCTTCCTGCCTTACTATCAAAAGAACAGTTTCCAGCATATTCTCCATCCGCAAATGCCAATAGCAAAAGCGCATCCTTTGCTTCATTATACCGATTAATGAACCGCTCTTCCTCCTCCCGGGTATACTTTATTTCATCATGCTCAGTCATTAAGAATCGAGTTTCGCCCGTAACCGTCTTTAAATTTTCAATCAGCATTTCTGCCTCGTCTAATCTCGCACTGCGAAGCACAATCTGTTTTCCGTCTATTGTATATTTTTCCTCTGGTAATATCATGATTTACTTCTCCCATCAATCATATTTATCAAAACAAGCATACTCAAATTATCTTCTCTCATAAATCAAATCCGTTATCCCATTATACGATTGTGTTTTTAGCAATTTCAGTTTTATTTCTTTTTCCATATTTCCAAAGAGTCTGATACCGAAACCTAAAAGAGTTGGAATAACAGAAATATAATACTGGTCAATTAAATTATCATACATTAATTGCTGAACCAGATTAGCCCCTCCACAAATCCATATATTTTTTCCGTCCTTTAATTTTAATTTTTTCAACAGTTCAACAGGGCTTTCATTTATAAAACATATTTTTTCCGAAGAATCCACCTTATTGTGCGTAAACACATAAGTTGTAAAATCGCCATAAATCCATTCTGTTGGTGAAAGTTCCGTAATAACTTGATAGTAGGTGTTCCATCCCATCAAAATCGTATCAATATCTTTCACAAATTCAGAATACACATCAATATTATCACCATCGCAGCCTTGTCCACTTAACCAGTCAACTCCGCCACTACTATCTGCAATGTAACCATCAAGACTCATTGCAATGAATAAAACAGTTTTTCTCATACTAACTTACCTTATTAAATCCCGATTTTTATCAGTTCAATTATATCTTTTTACAATTCTTAATAATTTAGTAACTGTTTAACCTCTATAATATACTCCATAAGTGTATATGATTCAGGAAAAGTCCATTGCTTGCACACATACGCAATATATATCTATAACTATCCATATTTTCTTTATCAAATTTTGAAATATTCAATAATATCATATCCTGCCAGTTTATCCATAGCATTTTCCATCATAGTTTTAAAATTCTTTAAATCATAGTCTGTCATATTACTAACAGCATTTAAAATAAATGATTCTTTATGTGTGCATTCCCTATTACATTTAACTATTTTTTTCCCATTATAAACGCTATTACAGATGATGCCAATATTGAACTTGATAAAATAATTTTGCTAAACTCATTCGATATAAAAAATGCTCTTTCTCTATCAGTACCATAATTATATAATTCGTTTATACTCTTCTCTACATTCGTTCTTTCTGCAAAACATTTCCATGCATAATTCAGCTTATAATCATTTGACAATTTAGCAATTTTATTTATATACTCATTTATTTCATTCAATTTGGGGATGACATCAATCATATCCGCCCCCAACATATCAGTTCTTACATCATTTAATTTCCCTATTAATCTAATTAAATTATCTTTTATATCCATAATCTTCTTCTCCCGCAATAAAATAGAACCAAATTAAAGGTAATCAATTTTTTAAACCTATTATTGCTAAAAAGGCTTCCAAGGAAATCCTCAGAAGCCTTAAATTTACTATATTTCTCAATTACTCAATGATAGTAGCAACCCTACCAGAACCAACCGTTCTACCACCCTCACGAGCTCTCGGAAATGAAATTTGAGTGTTTTTCCTTGTTTTTGCTACTTATTTTTCATCATATTATCTGATTTATCATTACATTTTTACTGTTCTGAAAAATTTTAGAGCCAAAATAGAGCCAGTATCAAAATACAGATTTTCTCCTTGTCCACCTTTAGTACATGGTGCTAGCACCATGTCTTATATATCACTAAAGGAAAATTTTATAAACATTCCATTCACATACAAACTTGAATTTATCTTTCCTTTTCCATTACAAAGTTTGTAAGAAAAATCCCTTGTCGCTCCACCTGTTGTTCCTTTACAACTTTATAACCTCTATTTTCAAAAAAAGTTCTTGCTGTAATAGAAGCATGAGTAACAATACTCCCTTGTACTGCTTGTTCTAACTGTTCACAAATAGCAGTAGCAACTCTTTTCCCTTGATAATCTGAATGGACATATAATCGGTCAAGATAGCCTGTTTTATCTATATCTCCAAAGCCAATTATCACTTCGTCATCAACCGCAACCAAAGTATAATGCTCCATGAAAGATTGATTCCATTTTTCTAAATCAATGGTTCCTGTTGCCCATACATCTAATTGCTCTTTTGTATAGTCCTTCACATTGACCGTATGGACAGTATTGTAGAAAAGTTCAGCTAATATTTCACAATCCAACGGTCGATATTCTCTAATTATCATTTTACTCCCCCTATTATATTTGATGAAGCAAGAAGTTGCCATTATAAATCAATGTTTATCTCGTACTTATCATCAATAAGTACATAATTTACATTGTATTTTTGAGCAAGTGCTAAAAACTGTGCATTATCTTCTAAAACACTTTCCAAAGTACACCATTCATCATCTAAGCGATTTTCAATGGCACTCGCATATCTTTTTATGTTCGCAAAGTGATTTCTTATATAGTTCTCGCTCATTACAAGACAAAAAAATTTAATATGACTAATATATTCTTTTTCAAAGTCCTGTGACCAATTAAAAGGTATATAACATCCCTCGATAATAAGATTTTGTTCGTTTTCTATTGCCGTTTTAATTATTTCTCTAATAACTGGCCACAAATAGTCTGTAAGTTCATTATCGTCTTCGGGCGTAAGTTTGGTGTATCCACTCCGAATTAAACCCATTTTCAAATGGTCTATTGATAAATATGGATACTTATATTTCTCAAGCAGTTTTTGAGCGAGTGCAGTTTTACCTGTGTGCGACGCACCTGTTATCAATATAATCATCGTTTTACTCCAATTTTACAAATTGCGATTTGTCCATATCTTTCACGTTTTGATTATACCACTCATATCCTATGTTTTCCACTATAAAATACAGGGCACAGCAACCGCCACGCCCCACATTTTTATCGTTCCAACGATTTTTCAATCTTCCACTTCTGCCCTTTCAAATCATTTTGTTTCTCATACAGACTGTTACGCTCTTTACAAAGTTCTTTCATACGCTCCAACTGCGCCCGCACTCCCTCCCGGCAATCCGGCTCTATCTTCTTATATTCCCCGGTCAGATTGCGGATTGTATTATTGTTTTCCTTTATCTGCTCCGATAAGCATACCCAGTCTATCAGATTTTGTACTTCCTTATCCGTTTCGTAAAGGTCTGTTTCTGCCACAATCTTAGCACACAGCCTTATCATAACTTTCTTCTCCATATCCGTCATATCCTATCAATCTCCTTTCCTATCGACTCATTTCAAAGGCACGTTTCGGGCGTTTATTTGCTCTTTCTGCCTGTTCCAATGCCTTTGACCGTTCTACTATCGACTGTACCTGTTCCCTGCCTAAATGACGCTCCAAACGCCCCAAATCAGATACTCTTTCCTGCAACCTTTGTATAGTGTCACTCTGTTCCATGACCTTATCTGTCAACCGGCTAATCTGCTTCTGTTGTCCGTCCACTTTGGCGGTCAGCTTCTTTCCCTGCTCTGCAAGCTGTACACATTTGATAGTCAGATTTTTTACTACCTCTTTCAATTTCTCCACAAGTGGCATAGCCTTTTTATCCCGGTAAGCCTTTGCACTCATTAGCGTACCCGGTTCTGGCAACTGCCATTTCACATCTTCATCATAGGCGTATATGCTGCGCTCCATGACAACCTTAGACTGCACCATTTTATTGATTTCCTGCTGTAACTTTTTCTGTTGTTTCTCCAATTTCTCATTTTCAGATGACAACTTTTCTTTATCCTCTATCAGTGTTTCCGTCTGTTCTTTCAGCAAATTATTTTTTGCGGAAAGTTCTGATACTTCCTGCCGGATTGCTTCGCTCTCTTTCCATATCTGCTCTGTTTCCTGTCCTGCCGCAATCTGTTGATGAAGAATAGAAGATAATTCTTCCTTACTGCCGGAAATAGTCTGTTCTAATTCTATAACCTCTTTCTGCCTTTCCTGTTTTTCAAAATCAAGTACGGACAAATGCTTGTTATGTGTGCCTAATTGTTTCCACTGTACGCCATACCTCCCCATGACTTTTGAGAGTTCCTGCTTTTCCGCTTCTATCCACTGGTTCCATTCTGTCATTCCTCTTGTGCCGCCTTTGAAGCCCTGCTCTGCCAATGCACCTTTAAGGGAAACTCTCGTATCAAGTCCACGCTTACTGTTACGGATAAAGGGAACAAAATCAATGTGAATGTGCGGCGTCTGCTCGTCCATGTGCAAATGACTTGAAAAAACATATAAGTTCGGATTTCTTTTCTGAAACTGCTCCATAAACTCACGTAAAATCTCTTTCGCTAACTGCCCCTCATTGCTCTGCACGTTCATATCATCTTTATTGCCGATTTGGAAGATAACCTCATAAAATAATTTTTCCTGCTTTCCCCGGCGTATCTTCTCATAGTAATCGTCAATCTTCCGGTCACTCCGTTTCTGCTTTGCGTTGTATCGTTCCAGTGCTTCATCAAAAAGAGTATGATAAACTTCTTTTATATCCGAGTGACAGAACTCCACGTTATCCCGGCTTCGTTCCTTATCTACATTTTTAGCTGTAAAGGCTCTTGTATTGTGATTGACTGAACCTTTTCCCATCATGCCGCTAATTGTCCTTTCCAATAGACATATCCTCCATATTCTATATATTTGTGTCGCTATTTTTACTGCGCCGATAGGCGCAAGGCTTTGTTACTTTCCCGAAAGTAACACAAAAGCACTTTCGACACGCTCCGCTTTATCAAAAGTGCCTTTGCGCCCTGCCGGGGGCAAGCTGTCCTACGGACAGCATTCCGTCCTTACGGACGGGGCGGCTTTGCGCCGCCTTGTTACCGCCACACTTCTAATCAAGGTGGCAAGATTACCCTATCTTTAGAAAAGGTAATCTTGCTATCTTCCTTTGCTATAAAGTCCAGTACCATTGATTTCCAACTTTTACACTGTCAATGTTCATTTCTTTTTTGGCGTTCCACAACGTTTTCTTCTTGATACCTCTCTCCTTTGCCGCTTCTGTAATTTCGTTGCATGACAACTGCCCCTCTGCCAAAATTTCCGCAAGAAATGATTTAGCGTCCTTTGTTTTCTGCCCCCTGCTTTCGCCGGAAAGTAATTCCTCAACCGTAATGTCACAAATGCCCTCCCAAGTAAAACCGTTGTCCTTATCCATGCGAAAAGCGATTGAACTTCCCTCCGGCGCAAGACTGCTCTTATCATGCGCTATCACACGCAAAGTCTTATCATCTTTTATTCTGCCAACCACCAACACACTCCGGGCAGTGGCTTGAAAATCTATTGAACCCAATCCCCGGTAAGTAGATTTGCTTCCACTTGCCTTATTCATGTGACCGATAAGGACAATCGCACAACCATATTCCTCTGCGATATTTCCCAACTGCTTCAGCACTGGTCTGATTTCATTTGCCCGGTGCATATCCACATCTGCACCTAAATATGCCTGTATTGGGTCTAAAACAACCATTTTTGCCCCAGTTTCCTTAATTGCGCGGACAAGCCTTTCATCTGTCATACTCAAACAATCAATGCTTTCATCAATAACCAATACCCGGTTACAGTCTGCCCCTGCTTCTAACAGTCGAGGCTTTATGGTATCTTCCAAACTGTCCTCTGCGTTCTGATAAATTACATTGACTGGCTCTCTGCCCTCTGTCCTTTCTTCACATGGAAGTGCTTCTCCTTTTGTGAGAAGTGCCGCAAGGTGCAAAATAAAAGTGGTCTTGCCCTCTCCCGGATCACCCTGCACAATTGTCAGCTTTCCATAGGGAATATAGGGATACCACAACCAATTTACTTCTCTTGCTTCCACATCTTCCATGTTGATTAAACGATAATTTTTCTCTCTTTTTTCTTCCATTTGCATCCTCCACTGAAATAATTTGATTGAGTTTCAGCAGAGCCTTTGTTATACTATATTTGCGAGATATAAATACAACAGGCTCTGCCTTTGTAGTGAAATGTCCTTGTCAGTCGGCAGGGGCATTTTCATTTCTTGCGGCATTTAACATATCTGCAACTTTCTTTTGTTGATTAGGATATAAATGTCCGTAAGTGTTCAGCGTAATTTTAATATCCCTATGCCCTAACCGTTCCTTGATTATCAAAGGCTGTACGCCTTGATTGATAAGATATGCTACATGACTATGACGTAAATCATGCACTCTGATTTGCTTTACTCCCGACTTTACACACTCACGTTTCAGCTTATGCTGTACTGCTTCTGCCACAATCGGAAACAACCTTTCATTATCCGGCAGACCATAGCAACGGTTCACATACATTTCAATCTCTTTCGTCAAAAATTGGGGAATGTCAATCACTCTAACCGACTGTTCTGTTTTTGGTGTGGTAATAATATCCCTACGCTCCGTTCTGTAATAAGTCTTTGTGATACTGATTTGATTGTTTTCAAAATCAACATCTTCCTTTGTCAGTGCCAGCATTTCCCCTTCTCTGCAACCCGTCCAAAAAAGGATTTTAAAAATCACAAAATATTTGCTTTCCCGGTCAATACCGCTAATGAAACAATCGTACTCGTCCTTCGTCCAAAAGTTCAGCTTGTCAGCGTCCGACTTTCCCATTTTCTTAACCTTTTTACATGGGTTATTATTGAGATTGTAAATATTTGACGCATGAGTAAATAAGGCAGTAATCTGATTTTGCACCATGCGTAAATAGGTCGGCGAATATCCCTTTTCTCTGATAGCGTTCTGCCATTGGATAATGTCAGAGGGGCTGATTTCGTTCATGCGCTTATTCTCAAAATATGGTAATATATGGGCTTCTATCATGTAACGCTTATTTTTTATCGTGCGTTCTTTTAGTTCCCCTGCCTTATCCCGAAAATACACATCAACAAATGCGCCTAACATCATTTCCATATTTGCAGATGTACTTTTCAGAAATTCTCTTTCCCACTCCAACGCTTCTTTTTTGGTGGCAAAACCACGTTTCTTTTTGTGCTTCTTCTCCCCTTTCCAGTTTTCGTAATAACATTGTGCAGTCCATTTCCCGGTCTTTTCATCTCTTGAAGCAGACATTCCTTATCCCCCTTTCATGCAGTTTGGTTCGGCTGATTGTAACCATAAAATTTTGTTTCCCAAAATGCCTTTGGAACTTTTCCGGCAACTACAAGATAGCCTTTACTCTGTAATTCCTCATTTAATTCTCTTATCAGTTTGTAGGCGTGACCTTTGGAAACTCCTAATGTTTCCGCTACTTCTCCGGCAGTCAATAAATAGTTCTGTCCGTTCATGCAATCTCTCCTTATCATTTATTCCACTATTTATTAGTGTTCATGATATTCTAACACCGCCTATCATTTGTATTAATAATTTTTATCTATAATTTTCATATTTATTATTATTGCTAATATTTATTGAAAGTGCTATACTATAAGAAAGCCAAAAGAAAAGAGGTAATAGCATGGATAATACAATTCAGATAGCGGAACGGATAAAACAACTCCGCAAAAAATTAGGGTTAAATCAAAGTGAATTTTGCCAAAAGCTAAGTATCAAACAATCCACCTTATCCAGTTATGAAAATGGAACGGTATCGCCATCTAATGAAGTACTCTATGCCATTGCAAAGCAATACCACATTTCACTGGATTGGCTGTTTGGCATTTCAGATAATGAAATTTCATTATCATCTATGGGAGATGTTGTCAATTTTCTTTTAGAATTGAACGAGTTAAAAGAATTGCGCTACGAACTGGAAATCAACGATAAATTTTTCAATGATATAGAAACCGAAGATAATCGTTGGTATGTAAATATAAAATTCTATGGAAACGAAAAAGGACACCTATATAATGCGGATATGTGTCAATTTCTTGCTTCACTGAATGAGAGCCGGGAAAGTTTTGAAGCATACTTCACGCCAAAAGATATGTTTGATATATGGAAAAAACAGAAGATTGCTGATTACTCTACCTTGCCAGTAACAAAAAAGGTGTATGAGGATATAGACAATGCTACAAGAATGAAACTCAGAAATGAGCATTTAGAGCGACAATTTAAGAAAAATCAGAGTGACAGCGAATAAAAATAGAGCCATTTTAGAGCCACAAGCCATTTTCAATGAAATTCCGGCAAGTGGCTTTTTCTTTTGTTTGCTATTACTTTCAGACATTAAGAAACCGCAACCCCTTGATTTTTCAAGGAATTGCGGTACTTATTTTTAATATTTGGCTCTAATCACAAGATTACTCAATAATAGTAGCCACACGACCTGAACCAACTGTTCTACCACCCTCACGAATAGCAAAAGTAAGACCCTGCTCCATAGCGATAGGATGAATCAGTTCGATAGTCATTTCGATGTTGTCACCAGGCATACACATTTCTGTGCCGGCAGGTAAGTTACATACACCAGTTACGTCAGTTGTTCTGAAGTAGAACTGAGGTCTGTAGTTGTTGAAGAAAGGAGTATGACGTCCACCTTCTTCTTTGGTTAAAACGTAAACCTGAGCGGTAAATTTCTTGTAGCATTTTACAGAGCCGGGTTTAGCTAAAACCTGTCCTCTTTCGATTTCAGTTCTCTGAACACCACGAAGTAATGCACCGATGTTATCACCAGCCTGAGCTTCGTCTAACAGCTTACGGAACATTTCGATACCGGTTACAACAACTTTTCTGGTTTCTTCTTTGATACCAACGATTTCTACTTCTTCAGATACATGAAGAACACCACGCTCTACTCTACCGGTAGCAACGGTACCACGACCGGTAATGGAGAAAATATCCTCGATAGGCATTAAGAAAGGCTTATCGGTATCACGCACAGGATCAGGAATGTAGCTGTCAACAGCATCCATTAATTCCATAATCTTGTCACCCCATTCTCCTTTGGGGTCTTCAAGAGCTTTTAATGCAGAACCCTGAATAACAGGTGTGTCATCACCAGGGAATTCATACTCGCTTAACAGGTCTCTGATTTCCATTTCTACTAATTCAAGCAGCTCAGGGTCATCAACCATATCACATTTGTTCATGAATACTACGATATAAGGTACACCTACCTGACGGGAAAGTAAGATGTGCTCTCTGGTCTGAGCCATAACACCGTCAGTAGCAGCTACTACAAGGATAGCGCCATCCATCTGAGCAGCACCGGTAATCATGTTTTTAACGTAGTCAGCGTGTCCAGGACAGTCAACGTGTGCATAATGTCTCTTCTCGGTAGAATATTCTACGTGAGCGGTAGAGATGGTGATACCACGTTCTCTCTCTTCGGGAGCTTTATCAATGTTAGCGAAATCTACTGCTTCATTACCAGCAACTCTTTCGGAAAGTGTTTTAGTAATTGCAGCGGTTAAGGTTGTTTTACCATGGTCAACGTGTCCGATGGTACCAATGTTACAATGGGCTTTAGTTCTTTCAAATTTTGCTTTAGCCATTTTTTCAAATCCTCCTAATAATTTACAAAGTTGATAAATCCGCATTCCTGCGACTTCGCTCGATATTCTGATTATAGTAAATAATCAAAACATTTTCAAGCATTAACTTACTTTTTTTAGCTTATTTTCCGGCCTTTACAGCTAATATTTCTTAGTAGAAAAGTTTCTTTAATTTTATTTTCCTGCTTTAGCTGCTAAAACCTTTTCCTGCACGTTCTTCGGTACCTGCTCGTATTTCTCAAAGAACATGGAGTAGTTGCCTCGTCCCTGAGTTCTGGAACGAAGGTCTGTAGAGTAACCAAACATTTCGGACAGGGGAACGAAAGCTCTTACGATTTTTCCGCCGCCCAGGTCGTCCATACCTTCAATACGTCCACGACGGGAGTTAATATCACCGATAACGTCACCCATATACTCTTCCGGCATGGTTACTTCCACTTTCATAATAGGCTCCAATAATACCGGCGCTGCCTTCTGCATAGCTTCCTTAAATGCCAGGGAACCGGCAATGTGGAATGCCATTTCAGAAGAGTCCACCTCATGGTAGGAACCATCATA
>JBNMJJ010000017.1:0-14793 GCA_050873745.1 Lachnospiraceae bacterium
CTCCATGCCTCTCCTTCCCGAAGCCGCTTAAATCCGGCCTCCTCCAAGGCTTTCCCCGCATTGTATACCGTATGAAAGCCGGTGGGACTTTTATCAATAAATTCCAGAAGCCTTTTGGCACTTTCCTTACCCTTCATTTTTTCTTACTACTCCTTTTTCCTGCAAAAATACGGGATAATAGGATAGCTTGGCTTTCCGCAGGCCCTCGGCGCCCGTATCCTCTTCTCGATTTACATAACTATATTGTGACGCTTCATGAATCAAAAACTGCTGATTAATCATGGGGTATGCTCCCTGTACGTCCGCCAGGGCCTTCTCAATGTGTACCACAAACATATCACTGTTCAGCTCTTCCCCCAGGGTAAACGCAACCACACGGTCTCCGGCCCATAAAACACCGCCCTTAAGGCCCAGCTTCTCATGCTCTTTGAGAGCCCTTAAGGTGACGCAGAATTCCTGATACTTTTCCCCTCTCTCATCACAGAGGTTACGTCTTTTCCATTCCTCCGCCATTTCAATACAGGCCGGTACATTCTCACAAGACAGGGATTCGTAACGCCAGTCCGGATTATTTTCCTTGAATTTGTTAATATGATTTCTTTTTCCGTGAAGCTTTTTTCCTGCCAAAGAAATCATTTTTTCCATATCATAAATATAGTCTGCCTGATTTCTCATATATTCTATACTGAATTTTCCCGGAAAAATTTCTTCCAGTTCTGCAAATTTCTCCTCCGTTACCAGGTGCATCCGAAAAGGAGACTGCAGGGCGTCGAAATACTCCTCAAGAACGGAAATGACCCTCCCCAGATTCTTTGCCGAAGCTTCGTCTTTTGCCATGGGCATTCCCACAGAAAGGTTCTCCCCTTTCGTGATAAATACAAGCATATCCTCGATAACAGCATACTCCATCTCGTAAAAAGGAGCCCACAAATAATTGTTGCTGAAACTGCACTCACAGCATTTGCTCTGTTCATAAGCATAGTACTTCTCAATAATCGGTTTGTCCTCTATCCCGATTTTCTTCCATGTTAAATCCATATTTCCTCTAATACTCTCTTTCTGTCTTCTCTGTTTATCTAAGGAAAGGCTGATTAAATCGGCCTTTTCGCAACCGTTCAGTCCCTTCACCGTTACGGGCAAAAATCATCCTGTAATCTTGTCACCGAGCTGACTTGGACAGTGAATTTTGCCTGCTTAATTTCTATATTTTACCATCCCTTTTACGGAGTGGCAAGTCACCCCCTGCCGTAAAAACATTTACCGAACCCAGATGTTATGGTAAACCTGCACAAAGCTCTCATACAGTAAAAAGCCTGTCTGCTCCCGGAATATCTTATTCCTAAGCAGGCAGGCCCTTCATGAGACGAGGCTCTATGTTCCTATTCTTCTACTTTTTCTACAGACAGAATTTCTCCTTCAAAAGCATCTGCTTCCGAAATTGTTCCGGTAAAGTTCACGGTCACCTTGTCTCCTACCTGAATATCAGATAAGTCCAGTCCGCTCTCGGCATCATAGGGGAAGGCATAAGCCGTACCCGCATCATCGGTGATGGTAAACATAAAGTCCTTCATCTCTTCTACCACACCGGTTACGGATGTCGCTTCCATTGCTGCTTCGGTAGAAACGGCTGAAGCTCCGGTAGCAGCAGTTCCATTAGCAGAGGCTCCGTCCACGGTATCTGTAGCAGAAGGCTCTTCAAGAGCTTCTGTTTCTGCCATCGGCGCCTCCTCTGTTGCCAGCTCTGTCTCTACATTCATGTCCATTTCCTGCACAGATGTAGTCCCTGTTACATCACCGGAAACTCCTTCTGTTCCGCAGCCGACTGCCAGACCCATTGTTACAATTAAAGTTGCTGTGATTAGATGTTTTTTCATAACTCTTTTCCTCCATTTCTATACAGGCACCTTCTACCCATATGTTATTATGTATATTCACTTACCTGCCAATAGATTCCTGATTTCTGAAAAAATTATTTTATAATCCCAAAAATTAAGTTGAAAAAATTTCTGTATGAAAATCTTTCTGTATAAAGAACTTTTTGCGATACAGGAAAACCGCAATACTTTTCCGTAATACTTTTCCATAGTACAAAACCGGCAGGAAAATTCCTGCCGGCTTAATCAACAACTATTTATTTCTGTCTGCCATTACATATCTGCTTCTTCACTATCGTAGAATGAAATATCCAAGGCTTCAAAATCACTCTCATCCAGCATGAGGGTGTTATTTTCAATCGTAACGGATACGGTAGCCGTCTGAGGCTCCTGATAAGTTACTTCCGCCAAAACAGCCTTCATCGTTTCTACCATGGTTCCATACAATACATCATTCATCTTTTCAGCAAATTCCGCCTGGTCCTGCCCGGTTCCTTCACCGGCCTCCAATTCTGCTGCCAGTTCTGTCATCTTGGCCTCTGCTGTCGCCTGATACTCTTCCAAAAAGGGAACAAAGAAATTCATCTTTTCATAGGTTACGGTTACCAGATAGCTTCCGTCATTCTGCTTTACCGCTTCACCCACAGTATATTTTACTGCTGCAGAAACATCTCCCAAAACCTGTCTGAATTCTCCTGTCAGCTCCTCACTCAACTGAAGGCCCTCCAAAAACTCATTCATTGTATTGTCCATACCTTCAATATAAGCCGCTTCTGCCTCTTCCTTGGTACCAAACTTATTCTCTACATAGGCTGTAGAATCGTTCTTATAACGAACATCCAAAACCGACTTTACATAAGCGGAAGCATCCACCTTGGGGGCACAGCCTGCCAGCAGGCCTAATGCCATAATTGCTAAAAAAATAGCTGATAATTTGTTTCTCATTTTCATCGTCTTTCTCCTCATCGCATATTTGGGTTAAACCCGTGGTGGTAGAATATCAATTTCCGCAGATTTTGTCAAGGTTTTGCTTAATTGTTGATAATTTTCTCTGATTTAAGCTGCCTGTTATCCATAAAATATATCCTATCTGCCAGCTCTTACTGCTATAATCTGTATGTCTTCTTCAATACACTTTGCATCCTGCTCTGCCTTCTCATCCATCCCCACATCCCTATTATCTCCCGCCTGCCTTCTTATCCACAGCTTATCCTACAGCGATTGCAGCATATTATCCTGTACTCGTTTTACCAGCTTAATATCATGCTCCAACAGCTCAGAAATGGTTTCTGCACTATAGCCTTTACGCAATAATTTCTCTATATCAGTCTTAAATCCCTGCTCTACGCCCCTTTGTACGCCCTTTTTTATTCCCCGGCGCATCCCTTTTCTTATTCCCCGCTCCTC
Source organism: Lachnospiraceae bacterium (assembly GCA_050873745.1). Lineage (GTDB taxonomy): Bacteria > Bacillota > Clostridia > Lachnospirales > Lachnospiraceae > SFDP01. The sequence continues at coordinate 3,282 of JBNMJJ010000017.1, forward strand.
AATTAATTCACTTAAATTGCACATCGTATTCAAAGCCTCCCTGATTTCTACTTCCATCTCCATATTGTATTTTTCAAGAAGGAGTTCTTCCTTTTCCCGAACAGAAAGTGTATTCGATAAAAGAATATTCAGCATCCCCAGGAGTTGATTCTCTTCACTCTTCCCTTCCCCAAGACAAATCATCATAAGAGATAATAAATCATACCGGGCCTTCCCTCTGAAATTTCCAAAATGCTGCACAGGCCCCATCTTGTACTCTGTAATCGTGTTCTGCACACGCCTTGGAGCCTCCATACAAATAAAAATACTGTACACTTTCTTAATATTATCATAATTATCTGCCGTAAATTCCCTGTCTAACTGTGAGGACAGCATTCTTCCACAATAAAATATTCCTCTTGCTGCCAGATTATAGCCAGGATAATAGTTCTTCTGCGCCTCCACATCCATAATCAATTTTACTCTTTTCTTCCCTGGAAGAATAAGATAAAAACGGATGTCAAAATTGATTTCCCCTTCCCCCACTGCCTTATCTTCCGTATTCATTCCGGTAATTTCCTCCGGCGTATATCCCGGTCTCACCTTCTGCCTTCCAACTATTGGCTCTCCCTCTATACACTCCCGGATAAATTCGATGCTCATCCTTTTACATTCTGTTACAGAATATTTCAATATCCAGGCAAGTATGGTTTTGTTACTTAACAGCTTTTTGACTTCTGCATCATATCTTACTCTATTTTCCGTTTCACGAAGCGCTTTTGAGATGTGTGTCCTGACTTTCATCCGTTTCCTTTCTTCAGTGCCGCCTCTCCTTAGAAAAAATATAATACTTAGACGAGGCTGCATCAGTTTATGATATGCCAACCAATAGACTTGATTTGTGAAATTATGTGTGAGATTTTAAACAGAAAATAAAATTACATTAATTTAATCATATTATATAGTAAATTCCAGGTAATGTATAGTATAACATAAATAATTTATCATTTTATTCAAATATGCTTATGAAGAGTATCTATGTTCTATAGAAAATAAAGAATTGTATATAAAACCGTTTCACCTATATTATTTGTTCTATTATAACTATTTCTTTCAGAAATAGCAACCATAATTTTCAAATTTTTGTTAAAATTCAACCTCTTGCCATGTGTATGTTTCTAAAAAATAAAAGTCGCCCTCTGTAATGCCCTATTTATTTACCATCTGATAATCATAATAACAGCGTTGACTATTTCATCATCCTACAGGGTCTGCTATTTGGACTGATGAAAGGTAAAGGCTTATGGCATGATGCAAGAAGACTTACGCAAGGGCAGGGTTGTGTTTATGGACTTATGTTTTGTGAGCTTGTGTTGTGCAGACTTGCATTGTGTGAGCTTTCAGTCTGCAGAGCGTGACTTACGGCTTACATCAGGCCATATAGAAAAGAATATTATTTTGATACACAAAAATCTACTTTTATTTAAGAAAATACAAGCAGAAAATGTAGATACTGGGTATATATAAGTTTTTCTATTCTCCCTGCCCATGTTTTGCTACTTATAGGGGCAGAAATACAAGCTTTTTTTACCAATGCCCAAATCCTACCTGTATCTCTCGCTATCCTATCAATTCTGTATGGCTGTTGGACATAATGAAGAAATAATTTTACATATGCCCACACCTTGCACAGAGAATGATTCATAAGCGATATATCGATTACGGATGCCCCTTCTTCCTACTAATACATGAAGATTTCCTTAACAAAGATAAGCGGCACTTCTCCAATCATCCGAGAAACCTGCCGCCTGCCACCTCATCTATTCCATTCATCCTCTATGCTGCACAATATTTTCTTTAAACCCAAAACGAATCCTGCGATGGTAATTTCTCTCCTGGCAGCCACCATCACCCAAAATTATTCCTCTGTTCCGCCGCTCTCTGCCGAAGTATCTGCCGGGGCTACAGAAGCTACCGGAATTTCAACCGTTGCCGAAATACCGCTGAAACTTTTCGATGCTGCCTGACTGCCGCCCTTCTCTTTTTCCTCATCCACGGAATCATATTCCTCCGGCTCTTCATTCTTTGCGGCAACGGCGGCGGCCTTGGCAATTTGATACATCTCCAGACTGTAATTCATCAGTTTCTTCTCGTCCTGCCACGGCACAATGTCCCCATTGGCAATTCTACGAAAAATCGTCATAATTTTGCCTATATCTACCACAGCTTTCTTTTGTGACTCGCTCTTTTCCTTTGATGCACTGATGTTACGGAGCATATTCTGAGCCTGAATTAATTTTTCCCTGGCCTCATAGGAAAGCTCCAAAGTGACCCCATTATCCATTTGATAAGGATACAGCTTATTATTTTCTCCACTGCTGTTTCCCTGCTTTGACCCGGTCTTTACCGTCCTTACCTTTAAAACCGTTTTATTCGTATTTCTCTGCTGCTTATTTCCTATCGACACGCTAAAATTACTCATATGACCTCCCTCTGTCTACCGTAAAATTCCCATAAAAGCCCATTGAAATTGGTTTTCTCTTCTTTTATATAGGTATATTTCGGATAAAAAGGCTGATTTATGAATATTTGGGACGCTTTCTCTTGCTTATACTATACCAAAAAACGACCTGCAGATTGACTTTATATCATTTAGCAAACAACTTCCTTTCCTAATTATCATATCATAATTCTTTCACATCAGGATTGCAGAGTATTCCCCATATCTCAATTCTTCTCATGAAGCATTCTGCCATCACCGCCTGCCTCCTTCATCGCTTCATGCTCCTTCTTCAATTCTTCCAAAAGGTCGCTGGCCTTCCAGTACTGATTTGTCTCGGTCACGATTGCCTTATAGGGAACAGGGCCGATTCCGGCTTTCCGGATGGCCTGCAGTACCACATTCATTCTGGCCGGAGTAATTCCTGCCATGACCACCATTTCCCCATCCAGGGGCCGGGAACCGTCTGAAACAGCTTCTCCTTCATCCTCTTGGGGACGTATTTCTTTGTTTCCCGCCAAATATCCCACAGGCAGGCCCATTTCCTCCGGCCCCACCGCCTTCACCTTAAACCTGGCCATCATTAACTGGGCCGCCAGCTTTCTTAGCTTTGCCTGTTCAAATTGAAATAATAAAATACATTCTCTCATCTACAACGTTTCCTCTTTTCCTGCTTTCTTCCGGTATTGACCGCTTCTGCCTTCTTGGCCCCGGCTCTCTACTCTTCTGTCTTTTTAAACCATTCCAGCTCAAAGGCCGAAACCATTGAATAATTTTCTTCCCCATCCCCCATCCGCATATATACATTCCGTATGCCTGCCTGTACAATCATTCTTGCACACAAGGGGCAGGGCTTGGCCCGGTGTATAGAGTTGTCTGCGGGATTAATTCCGGTGAGATAAAGGTCTGCCCCCTGGGTCTGTTCTCTTGAGCAATTCAACAAAACATTGGCTTCTGCATGAACCGCCCGGCAAATGTCATAGCCTTCCAGCCGGTGCATACCCCTTTCCATTCTCGGGCATTTGGAAATATCACAACAGTTTTCGTAGCCTCTCGGCGCTCCGTTGTATCCGGCAGAAATTAAACAGTCATCTTTTACCAGTACTGCTCCATATCTTCGTTTGATACAGGTACTTCGATAAGCAAAAGTTTCTGCACAATTTAAATAAGCGTCTATCCGGGAAAGCCGCTCTCCTCTTTTTGGTATAACCATAGTTCCTCCCTCAACCCCTGTGAACCGTTTCTATCGGTTCAGAAACTCCAGCACCGTCCTGCTGAAATTTTTTTCTTCATCATATATTCCATGTTCCCCATTTTCATAAAGAATAAATTCACAGCCCGGCAATCCTTCTGCCAACTCTCTGATTCCTACAAATCCTACCACACGGTCCCTGGCTCCGCCGATTACCAGAGTTTTTGCTCTAATTTTGTCCAGCCCGGACAAAGCATTGTGGGTTGCACAGGCCCTTGCCATAATAGAAAAACGCTCTTTATCCGCCCCGGAAACCAGCCTTCCTGCCAAAGGGCAGAAGCGGCCGTTACGCCTCATGTAGTCCTGAGAATACATTTTTTCCACAATATTCAGCATCAGCCCTTCAAAATCATCCTTTTTTGCCAGCTCAATCCAGCCAAGCACCCTGCGCTTGATTCTGGGGCCCGCCTTGGCAATGGTGGACACTAACACAAGTTTATTCACCAGTCCGGGATAATCGACGGCCAAAAACTGTGCAACCATTCCTCCCTGGGAAATTCCGATAATATCGGCTTTTTTTATGCCCAAAGCCCTCATTGCCCTGGCCACATCCTTCGCCATCATCCGGGTGGTGCATCCTTTTTCCAGTTTTTGTTTACGGCTCAAAACAAATACCCGGTAATCTTTCGCATACTTCCGGTAAAGAAGGGCAAAGGGCAGGGCCATTCCCCGTACCGTTTTCAATCCGTCACCTACCCCCGGAATCATAATCAGATTCCTTTTGCCACTGCCGAAGGTGACATAATCCATATAAGTATTATCCATCCTGATTCTGCCGTTTTTTGCCTGAAATCCCATCTGCCGCTCCTTTCCGTCTCTATCTTCTTTTAAAGCCCAAATATCTGGTTCCCTGGAAGGAGAGATTTCCATAGTCCCCTTCTACCAGCATACCATATTCCGTTCCGTCTACATATAATTCTATCCTGTCTCCGCTTTCCACCTGAAAGGTCACATAATAGCTGGTGGAACTGCCGGTGTGATGCATTGCCTCTCCTGCTCCTTCGTGGTGATGCCGGGAAACATTCATTCTTTTGGAAACCACCGTAGCCTCTACCGTCAGCCTTGGTGAATGGTTGTTCTTATTCCACTGGCTTATCCCCTTTATCAGAATAAAAATAAAGCCTGTAATAATACCCAAAAATGCAATGATGAAAACACTGAAAAATATAATATTGAATGCAACAAAACTCATCTTTTTCTTTCGTTCCTCCTTATTCTGTCCATTCCCGCAGAAGCCTCCCAGCACAGAGGCTTCTGCCTCCGGTATAAGCAGCTAAAGTTCTTCCCCTGCCTTTCTTTGATTATAATATACCTGTTGAATGTTTTCTGGTCATCTGAATCTTCTGCATCTTCTGCATTTTAATAACCGAATGAGAAAGAAAATAATCGCTAAAAGCAACAGGATAATCAAGAAACACCAGAACATAACCCTCGCCTCCCTTTCCCTTAATGGGATTTCTTTCTTTAGGATATGCTTTTGTGTAAAATAGCGTGAGAAGAAGTTCTAATTGCTCACGCCAGAGGGCGTTTCGCCAAGAACTTCTAATCTCACGCCCGGAGAATGCCCAGAAACGGGCATTCTCCCCACGGATTTGAGATGCTGCTGAGCAGCATCATGGAGGATTGAGTGAGAAGAAGTTCTAAGGCTCACACCCCATATACCGCCCGGTAAAGCCTGTCCCGGATTGTCCGAAACTGTTCCTCTGTTATGCTTCTTTCCCAGGTCATAATGCTTAAGGGAATAGGATTTCTCCCTTTGGAAATGGAAGGCTGCTGATAAGGATAGTCATTCAGCCTGAATCCGTTTCTCTGGTAAAATCCGATTCTTCTGACTGCCAGTTCGTTTTGGGGCAGCTCCACCTCCAGACAGACCGGGTCGGAAAGCCCGGGAAGCACCTTCTGTAAAATTTCCGCTCCCATACCGGTGTTACGGCATGCCGGATGGACGGCAAAATGTTCAATAAAAGAAAACTCTTCAAACTCCCAAAGGGCAATAAATGCCTGCAGCCCTCCTTTTTCTCCGCTATGGCTTCGATTAACCAGACCATAAACATTATATTCTTTACGGGAAAACAGGCTCTTTTGCTCTTCATAGGTACGATATTCATCCAGAGGAAAACTTTTCTCCATTAAATCATATATCTGTTCCATATATTCCTGTCCCAGCCTCTGCATTATTTCCTCCTTTTCTTCCGCTCACTGCATGGATTTATGCAAAATATTTCATTCAATATACCTGATTATAAAGAATAATTGGCGATTCTTCAACAAATGTTTACGAAAAAAGCCCCGCCGACAGTAACCAAACTGCCGACGGGGCCTCTACTCTATGATGTTTATCCCTCAATTCTAATATATTTCTTTTCTTCCACTGCTGCTTTATCCTTTTTCGGAACAGACAGCTTTAAAATGCCATTTTCAAATCTGGCTTTAATGTCCTCTTCGGTAAGCTCCTTTCCTACATAGAAGCTGCGGCTGCAGGTACCGTAATAGCGTTCCCTCCGAATATACTTTCCATTCTCATCCTGCTTGTCGTTGTTCTCATCCCTGTTGGCATTGATGGTAAGATAACCGTCTTTAAGCTCTACACCGATGTCCTCTTTTTTGAAGCCAGGAAGCTCAATGTCCAGTTCAAATCCTGTTTCTCCTTCCTTAACGTCTGTACGCATCATATGGGAAACAGAGGTATTATACCTGCCTGCATTCTTTGCCGGATGTGCAAAATCATTAAAAAAATCATCAAATAAACTTTCACTGAAAATACTGGGCATTAACATAAATCATTCCTCCTCTTGCTAAAGGTTTGCTTTGTTTCTTTGTATGATTGTAGTATAATACCATTGTTAGCACTCGTCAATATAGAGTGCTAACAATTAAGAAAAGGTTAAGTTTTTTTATGATTCGGAAAGATTTATCACAAGAATTTTAGGGAAACGCTGATTAAAGCGTTTCCCGCACCGGATTTGCGCTGCGCAGCAGCATATTCCTCTGCAAATCCGTGTGCATTCGTCGGAGGCTCTAAGGAAACACTGAATTAATCAGTGTTTCCTTAGAACTCCTCTGTCAATAGCAGTTGCTGCAGCGGCCCAGCCCCATAGCTTCAGCCTGTTCCCGGGTTATCTGAGTTGCCTTATTTGGGTTCATGTTTCCGCAGTGGTCAATAGAATGATATTTCTTTCCTGTAGCCGATTTCCAGACCATTTCCCCACTTGAAGGCTGGGGGGCGGCAGGAGCCGGCTGTACAGCGGACTGTTCTTCCTTCTCCTGTGTTGAAGCGGCTTCTGCCTCTGGTATTGAAGCAGCCTTCGTTTCTGAGGTTGAAGCAGCTCTTGTCTCTGACACTGAAGCGGCCTTCGTTTCTGAGGTTGAAGCAGACTTTGCCTCCGGCATTGAAGCGGCTTTTTCCATTGCTGCCAATTCCGTTGCTGTCGTTTCCGCCCCTGCTGCCCCGCTGCTTCCTTTCGGTTCACCTGCCTGCCAGGTTTCGGAAGGAGCCGCATTCCAGGAAATCTGATTTCCGATAGAGGTGGCGACAATAGTACCCTGCTCGTCGGTGCGGAAAACCTTTACTCCCATACTTCTGAAAATAGTTAAAGGTCCTGCATGAGGATGACCATAGGCATTATCCTCCCCGCAGCTAATGACCACTGCCTGGGGCGATATGGCTTCTAAAAATGCTGCGCTGTTGGAGCTTTTGCTCCCATGATGTCCTGCCTTAAAAACGTCACAGCCAGTCAAAAGCCCGGTCTTTAAAATATCCGTTTCCGCCTCTTTTTCAGCATCTCCGGTAAAAAGAAAGCTGTCTTCTCCATTTTCCACCAACAAAGCTATGGAACAGTTATTGGGCTCGCTGTATTCCTTAACCGGCGCAAGTATGGTAATGACCGCACTTCCCAGAGTATATGTACTTCCCACCTCCGGAGTACACCATGGATAGCCCTGACTGGCCAGAGCCGTCATTAAATCTCTGTAGACTCTGTTTTCTTTGGGAAAGTCTCCGATAAAAACGTTATCTACCTGAAATTTACTGACAATCACATCGGAGCCGCCGATATGATCTGCGTCGGTATGAGTAAGCACCAGATATTTCAGCCAGGTCACTCCCTGTTTTTGCAAATAATTCTGCAGGGCTGTACCCTTAGAATCATCTCCGGCATCAATCAGCATGGCCTCCCCGCCGCAAGTAAGCAAAGTGGCGTCTCCCTGCCCCACATCAATAAAATGAACCTGCATCTGGTCAATATCACCGGTATCTGTGGGAGCCGTCTGCAAGTCGGAATCCGCTCCAAGGTTTTCCGCCTCCTTAGCCAAATCAGTCCCGGTCTCCAGGCTTTCTACCCCCTGTGCTAAAGCAGCCCCGGGTTCCAGGTTTTGAGCTTCCTTAGTTCCTCCCCCAAGACTTCCCAGAAACACCATGCCGAGAAAAATAAGGCCGATTATGCCTGCCGTTTTTTTCCTTCTTTTCTTCTTACTGTTCTTTCCTGTTTTCATCCTTTCGTTCCCCCGTTTTTCTTTATCCCAAAATCAGTAATAATAAAATTATACCCCTTCTCTTCTCCCCCTTCAACTGCCTTGCTGCATTTGACACTCCTTTTCAGAAGCACTATAATAAGCAGTAAAATTCATCAGGAGAAAAGCCTATGCCCAATATTATCGAAATTACCGATTTTTCCGTACCGGAGCTGGACATCTATGCCCGGCTTAGCGAAAACCAGCTTCTTAACCGACACGAACCCCACAAGGGACTGTTCATTGCCGAAAGTCCCAAAGTAGTGGAACGCGCTTTAGATGCCGGTTATCAACCGGTTTCTCTTTTGCTGGAGAAAAAACATATCAAAGGAGAAGCCAGAGAAGTTATCCTAAGGGCTGGGGATGTTCCTGTTTTCACCGCCGACTTTCATATACTGGCAGAACTCACCGGCTATCAGCTAACCCGGGGCGTTCTCTGTGCCATGCGCCGTCCGCCCCTTCCTTCACCGGAGGAAATCTGTACCCCGGCAAGCAGGATAGCTGTTTTGGAAAATGTGATGAATCCCACCAATGTGGGCGCCATCTTCCGCTCTGCCGCCGCATTGAATATGGATGCGATCTTACTTACCCCTGCCTGCAGCAATCCGCTGTATCGGCGTTCCATAAGAGTAAGTATGGGAGCGGTCTTCCAGATTCCCTGGACCTTTCTTGGAGAGGAATTTTCCTCCTGCCCTCATACCGATATAAAACGTTTGCATCAGCTTGGTTTTAAAACCGCTGCCATGGCGCTAAAAGGAGATTCCGTTGCTATTGACCATTCCCCTCTGCTAAAGGAGGAAAAGCTGGCTGTTATTCTGGGTAACGAAGGCGAGGGACTTTCTCCCTCAACCATTCTTGAAGCCGACTACAGAGTATGTATTCCCATGGCCCACGGTGTAGACTCTTTGAATGTTGCCGCTGCCAGCGCAATTTCTTTTTGGACATTAGGAAAGCGGTAAGAACCTAGTCTTACCGCCTTCCGAATCATTGCTCTATCAGTCTCTTTAAAAAATCTTCCCGATGGTTGATAAACATCTCCCCAACCTGATAACTTTCCGTATCAATTATTCATGCCTCTTCTCCCTTCCCTGCCTTAAACTCAGAAGGCCATACACCCACCTTCTTTTTAAACAGCTTGGAAAAATAAGCCGGGTCCGAATACCCTACCAGCCCTGCAACGTCCTTGGCCAGCAGCTCTCCGTTTACCGAGAGCAGACATTTGGCATGTTCGATTCTGAGCATCTGAATATACTGTCCGGGGGTATATCCGGTATAGTCTTTAAATAGCTTTCCCAGATAAGGCGCCACCAGGCCGAACTCACCGGCCAGCTCCTTTGCCGTAATGGGCTCCGTCAGATGCTCCCGGATATAGACCTCAACCCTCTGCATCAATTCCTCTGTACTTTCCCTTTTCAGGGCGGTTCCCTCTTTCAGAATATCCTCCTTCAGATTTCCCCCAATGCCTGTACAAAGAGCCTCAACCAGCCTTTCTCTCTCCTTTTTTTCGTTCCGTTCATTGTACTCTCTTTGGATTTCCTCCAGAAGAATTTCCATATCCTCCATAACGATGGGCTTCAGCAAATACCGTTTTACCTGATATTCAATAGCCTGCTGTGCATAGTGAAAATCATTATATCCGCTTATGGCTACCATAATCACCTGGGGATAATTGTCATGAACTATTTTCATCAGCTCTATGCCATCCAGAAGGGGCATATTAATATCGGTGAAAATTACATCCACAGGATTTTCCTTCAGATAATCCGCAGCCTCCCTTCCGTTAAGGGCGCACTTTACCACAGAAAATTCCGGGCTAATCCGCTCTATCATAATCCTTATTCCCCGTAAAAGGGGCATTTCATCCTCTGCCACCAGCACCTTAATCATCGCACCGACCTCCCAGTAAAACCGAAGCCCCCTCCTTTTCATTTTGCAGTTCAAAGACAAAATCCGTCCCATAGGTAAGCTGCATTCTGGTGTAAATATTGGGAATACACAACCCGCCTATGGCTATACTGTTGAGAATATTTTTCACATCCTTTTTATCCGAATTTTCTGTAAAACGGTGAAATTCCTCCAGAAATTCTTCCGGAAAGCCCCCTCCGTTATCCCGTATCAGGATATACCACTTCTTCTCGTATACCCAGGCATGGATAAAGATTTTCCAGATGGGCTCCACCTTTTTAAAGCCGTGGCGGAAACAGTTTTCGCAAAAGGGCTGTATAATCAGCTTCGGCACTCTGATTCCCTCAGCCTCTTTTTCCAGCTTTATTTCATATTCGAAAAGCTGCTCATAACGAATCTGCATCAATATCATGTAGGTTTTTCCGTTTTCACACTCCTCTTTAATGGTGCTGAAACCGTCTCCCATCTGAGAAGTGTACCGCAGAATCCCTCCTAATTCCTTACAGATATAAGGAATCTTCGCGTTTCCGTCCAACTGTGCTTCCATGGAAATGATGGCCAGAATATTGTGCAAAAAATGAGGATTCATCTGGGACTGCAAAGCAAACAGGTGAGCCTTTACCTCATTGGTTTCGGCGGCAATCTGCCTCTGCATACTGTTTTTTAGCTCCTCCAGCATGGTATTGAAGGAATGTTCCAGGCTGATGATAATATCCTCCGAATTTTCATCCGAAATTTCCACCGACAGATTGTTTATAGCCACCGTTTTCATAGAATTATCCAGTGCAATCAGAGGACCGGAAAAGTATTTAAACATCACCCGTTCCCAGGAAAGAACCGCCGCAATAATCGCTGCCACCACCAGGCCCAGCATTAAATAGAAACTTTTCAGTTCCTGTTCCAGCCTGAGAGGCCGCTTGTAAAATTCAACCTGGTAAGGAGCATGCTCCAAAGACAGGCTTAACCGATAGTTGTTCCCGTAATCTATGGCTCCTGCCTCCCTGCAGTTGGTATAAATGACCTGTCCCTCACCGTCCCGAATGTCTACATAATTTTCTTCTCCTATATCCGATAAGATGGCATCCAGCCTGTCCACAGGCTCCCACACTTCAATGAATCCATAGGCCCCTTGGGCAGAATAATCACTAATCTGCCTGATGGCTGCCACATACTCTGCACTGCCCTCCAAATCCAGTATATCCTTCCCAGGTTCCCGGTAGAGCGGCTGATTCTCCTCCCTGGCAAAAAAATCCTGCACCTCGCTGAATTCCTTTCCCTGAAAAAACTGCCGACTATTGCTGTCAGCAGACTCTTCACCAAAAAACCAGCATAAATCTCCCTGCTGATTATAAAGGGCCACTCTGAGC
>JBNMJJ010000018.1:0-14421 GCA_050873745.1 Lachnospiraceae bacterium
ATATGAACGGTATGTCAAGCTGATTATTTCCCTGATGATGGTAGCCCAGTTTTTGTCTGCCGGCTTCGGCTTTTTTTCTCCCGCAATGGAGAGGGAGTTTCTGGCAGGGGAGAAGAAGCTGATTTCTTCCTTTCAAGAGCGGTGGAGGGTAAATCTGGAGGAGTTTGAAGAACGCCTTTACCGGAAACAGGAGGAGTTTGAAGAAGGAAGGGGAAAACTGGATTTGCAGCCCCGGGAAGGGGGAATCCTTCAGGATGCCGAAAGCTTTTCGGGGGATGGAAGTTCCCAAGGGACTGGAAATTCCCAGGAGGCCGAAAGTACCCGTAAGCCCGTAAACCCCCCGAATCCTTCGATGGAACCGAAAAAGATTAGGATAGAGGAAATAAAAATCCAATGAATATTAAGGAAAAATGGCTTAATGACAGAAAAAAATTCGTATTGAAAAAGGACCATCTTCTGATTTGTATTTTGCTGGGAATCCTTTTGCTGGTAGTGGTCTGGCCGGTATCGGAGGAAGGAGAGAAAGGAGAGGGCAAGTCTGTACTGTGGGAAAGTCAGGATACCCGGGCGGATGAGGCTGCTTCTTTGGGGAATGCCGCAGAGGAGGAATGGGCGGCCCGGGGAGGGGAGGAAATCGCCGCCTCTTTGGAAAGGCGTTTGGAGGACGTTTTATCTGCTATGGACGGGGTGGGCCGGGTAAAGGTTATGGTGACCCTGGCTTCCTCCGGCGAGCGGATTATCGAGAAGGACGGCCCCACCAGCCGAAGCAGCATTCAGGAAGAGGATTCGGCTGGGGGAAAACGCAGTTCCCAGGACATGGATGTGCAGGAAAACACGGTATACCTGAAAACGGAACAGGGAGGCCAGGTACCCTATGTTATCAAGGAGGTGAGCCCCGATATTGAGGGGGTGAGCGTAGTGGCCCAGGGGGGAGGGAACCCTCTGGTACAAAAAAATATTACTGAGGTGATTCAGGCATTATTTGGTATAGAAGTACATAAAATTAAAGTAGTAAAAATGAAACAACAAGAATAGGAGAGATGGGCTTGAAAAGAAATCAAATTATGATTACCGCCCTGGCAGTGATGATTGCTGTAGCAGGGTACCTGAATTTTGCAGGAAGTAAGCTGAAGGAAGAAACTCTTGTGGTAAATGATGTGATGATGACCGATGAGGAAAGAACCGCTCTTTTGGATTTGTCCGAGGAGGATATTGCTTCTGATATAGAAAGTCTTGACCAGGATGGAGTATTGACGGAGAACTATCTGGAGGATGGGGAAGGAAATGCTGCTCTGGTATCTGAGATAGAAGTGGATATGAGCGCCAATGGAGAGGAAGGCAAGGAGGAGGTAGTGGCTGCGGCAACCCAGGGCAGTGAGCCGGCTCCGGGACAGGATGAGGCCGCCGATTCCACGGTGATTGAAGGCACTCCGGGAGAAGCTGTTTTTACCAGTACCCAGGCCGTGTCCACCCTGTCCGCAGCCAAGCTGCTGAAGGAGCAGACCAGGGCGAAAAATAAGGAGGCTTTAACCGAGATTGTAAACAATGATGCTTTGGATGCGGGCCAGAAGCAGGGTGCAGTGGACGGAATGGTGGCCATGACCGACTTAAGCGAAAGGGAGATGGAGGCGGAGATTATGCTGTCCGCAAAAGGTTTTCCCGAGTCGGTGGTAAGTATTTCCAATGACGGCGTAGATGTGGTGGTTTGTGCGGCTACCTTAACGGAAGCGCAGTTGGCGCAGATTATGGATATTGTCTCCCGAAAGACGGAGGTTTCCGCCGAAAAGATAATTATTAGTCAGGTGACAGGAAAATAATGCTATTTTAGTTAAAGTGTGATATACTAAACAGAATTATGAGAAGCTACTTATTGGAGGAAATAATATGGGCAACTATGAAAAGGAAATAAAGAAGAGGAGAACCTTTGCCATTATTTCGCACCCGGATGCGGGTAAGACCACATTGACGGAAAAGTTTTTGCTTTACGGCGGCGCCATCAATCTGGCGGGAAGCGTAAAGGGAAAGGCTACTGCAAGACATGCCGTTTCCGATTGGATGGAGATAGAGAAGGAGAGAGGAATCTCCGTAACCTCTTCTGTTTTACAGTTTAATTATGATGGTTATTGCATAAATATCCTGGATACGCCGGGACATCAGGATTTCTCAGAGGATACCTACAGAACGCTGATGGCGGCAGATTCGGCGGTAATGGTTATCGATGCCTCCAAGGGCGTGGAGGCCCAGACCAGAAAGCTGTTTAAGGTCTGCGTTATGCGAAAGATTCCGATTTTTACCTTTATTAATAAGATGGACCGGGAAGCCAATGATACCTTTGACTTATTGGACGAAATTGAAAAGGAACTGGGGATTGCCACCTGTCCCGTGAACTGGCCTATCGGCTGCGGGAAGAATTTTAAGGGAGTTTACGACCGGGAAAGCAAGTCTGTGGTAACCTACTCAGACACCCAGAAAGGTACAAAAGAAGGGGAAACCTCCGTTATCCCCTTTACCGATGAAGAAAATCTTATCAGTCATATCGGGGAGGATTATGGTCAACGGCTGATGGAGGAAATAGAGCTTTTGGACGGCGCCAGCGCCGAGTTCGACCTGGCTGAGGTACAAAAAGGGGAGCTTACCCCGGTATTTTTCGGTTCGGCGCTGACCAATTTCGGTGTGGAGATATTTTTGCAGCATTTTTTGAAGATGACTACCACTCCGCTGCCCAGAAGGTCGGATAAGGGGCTTATTGACCCAGTGGAAGAGGAATTTTCGGCCTTCGTGTTCAAGATTCAGGCCAACATGAACAAAGCCCACAGGGACCGTATCGCCTTTATGCGGATTTGTTCCGGAAAATTTGAGGCCAATATGGAAGTGAAGCATGTGCAGGGGGGCAAGGTGATGCGGCTTTCCCAGCCTCAGCAGATTATGGCCAGCGAACGTAAGATTTTGGAGGAGGCATATGCAGGAGACATTATCGGCGTATTTGACCCGGGCATTTTTTCCATAGGCGATACCATCAGTATGCCCAAGGCCGGTTTTCGCTATGAGGGCATTCCTACCTTTGCCCCGGAGCATTTTGCCCGGGTACGGCAGATGGATACCATGAAAAGAAAACAGTTTGTAAAGGGAATTACCCAGATTGCCCAGGAGGGAGCTATTCAGATTTTTCAGGAGTTCAATACGGGACTAGAGGAAATTATCGTAGGAGTGGTAGGCGTTCTGCAGTTTGACGTATTAAAATACCGCCTGGAGAACGAATATAACGTGGAAATCCGTCTGGAGAAGCTTCCCTATGAGCATATCCGCTGGATTGAAAATAAGGATGAGGTGGATGTGGACAGGCTGACAGGAACTTCGGATATGAAGAAGGTGAAGGATATGAAGGGAAATCCCCTGCTTCTGTTCGTTAATTCCTGGAGCGTAGGAATGACTCTGGATAGAAACAAGGATTTGGTTTTGGCTGAATTTGGCAAATAATGTGAGGAGCAAGGCGGCAGAGGATGAAAAAATTTGCAGGAATCTTGTTGTTGATAATTGGTTTTGGCGGTTGTTTTGTCACCCGTGGGGCCACCCAGGATACGATACTGAAGGATGAACTGCTGGTTTTGGAGAGCAGTCTGCCGGAGGGGGAGGCTGCGCTGGCTGAGACAAAGACGGCACAGCCGGGAGAGGGACAGGCGCAGGAAGGACTTTCTCAGGAAGGAGTTTTAGAGGAGGGACTTTCCCACCCGGAGCTTTCTCAGGAAGAAAAGGCTGATTTACTTCGGGCACAGCAGTCCCTTTATGCTTTTTCCACCTTACAGGTCACGGAGCAGAACCTGTATGTGGAAATGCTCTATGCCTTAACCAATTATGTTGAGGAAATGGAGGTATCTACTATGGATACCGCAGAGATTGACCGGATTTTTCAGTGTGTGATGCTGGACCATCCGGAAATTTTCTATGCGGACGGTTATTCCTTTGTAAAATATACTCTGGGGGAGAAGGTAAAGAAGATTACCTTCACCGGAACCTATGTTTATGACCGGCAGGAAAAGGCCCGGCGGGAGGCTCTGCTGGAAGAGAAGGTGGAAGAGGTTTTAAGCCAGATGCCGGAGAAAGCAACGGATTACGAAAAGGTAAAATTCGTGTATGAATGGGTGGTTAATCATACGGAATATGACCGGGAGGCTCTGGACAATCAGAACATCTGCTCTGTTTTTCTGAATGGAAGAAGCGTCTGTCAGGGCTACGCAAAGGCGGCCCAGCTTTTGCTGCAGAGGCTGGGTATTCCGGCTGCGCTGGTTATCGGTACGGTGGACAATGCAGAGGGACATGCCTGGAATCTGGTGAGAGTGGACAATGCCTACTACTATATGGATACCACCTGGGGAGATGCTTCCTACCTGTTCGTGCAGGAGGGCGGGAATCCGAAGGAGCATATGCCGGAAATCAATTATGATTATCTTTGCGTCACCACAGCCCAGCTTATGAGAACCCATTCCTTCAGCGATTTGGTTCCCCTGCCTGACTGCAGGGCTATGGACGCTAACTACTATGTTCGGGAGGGGGCTTATTTTACTCAGGTTGACTGGCAGCAGCTTAAGACGCTGGCCGACCGTTATCGGCAGGAGGGAAGGGAGACACTTACCCTGAAATGCGGGACGGAAGAGGTATACAATGAAATGCTGAATCAGTTATTGGAGGAACAGCGGATTTTTGACTATCTCAGGCCAGAAGGGGACAGTATCCTTTATACGGATTCGGTAAAGCAGATGTCCATTACCTTTTGGTTTTGAGATATACCTACTAGGCAAAAGATTTAGAGGATGATATAATAGGTAGCAGATTGTTCCGAAAATAAGGAGGTAAACTCATGGAAAAAAAAGAGTATAATAATAGAAATATTTATTGTATACAGGAAAAGAACAGTATGGGAACGGTTCAGATTTCCGATGATGTGGTGGCTGTTATTGCTTGTCTGGCGGCTACGGAGGTAAAGGGAGTTGCGGCTATTGCCGGCAATCTGACCAATGAGCTGTTGAGCAAGGCAGGAAAAAAGAACCTTTCCAGAGTGGCCAGGATAGCCGTCAGCGGCGGAAAGGTGAAAATCGGCCTGGCCATTATGATGGAATACGGTTACAACATCCCCGGTACCTGCACCAAGGTACAGGACAGGGTAAAATCAGCAGTGGAGAATATGACCGGTTTACAGGTAACTGATGTGGATGTGCGGATTGTCAGCGTAGACGTACGGAAGAGATAAGTGGAGTCGCCATGGATAGAAGAAGCTTACGAGAACAGGTTTTTAAAGTATTGTTCAGAGTGGAATTTAATTCTGAAGAGGAGATGGAAGAGCAGTGCCGTCTGTTTCTGGAGCATGAGGATATGGAGATTGCCGAAAGGGACGGGGCATTGATTACCGAACGGTTCCAGGCTGTCCAGGGCAGGCTGGAAGAAATAGATTCCCTGCTCAATGAAAGAACCAAAGGATGGACCACTCAGCGTATGGGCAAGGTGGATTTGGCAATTCTGCGCCTGGCCCTTTTCGAAATGAAGTTTGATGAAGCTGTTCCCGAGGGAGTGGCGATTAATGAAGCCGTGGAACTGGCCAAAAAGTTTGGACAGGAAGAATCAGCGGGCTTTATCAACGGCGTTTTGGCAAGATTTGCGGATAAAGGGCAGAATTAGTCTGCCTGATGAAAAAATTATGGCTAATATTTATACTGTAACACAAATTAATCGTTATATAAAAAATATGTTCACGCAGGATTATTTGCTACAGTCTGTCAGTATTCAGGGAGAAGTCAGTAATTGCAAGTATCATTCCTCTGGACATATTTATTTTACGTTAAAGGATAAAGAGGGAACCTTAAGCTGTATCATGTTTGCCGGCTATCGGAAGGGGCTGGCCTTTACCCTTGAGGAAGGCCAGCAGGTAGTGGTTCAGGGCGGAATTGCCGTCTATGAACGGGACGGCAGATACCAGCTCTATGCCCGAAAGATTGAGAAGAGCGGAGAAGGGGCTTTATATGAGCAGTTCCAGCGTCTGAAAGCAAGACTGATGGAGAAGGGGCTTTTTGAAGCCATGTATAAGCAGCCCATTCCTCCCTATATCCATACTCTGGGTGTGGTAACGGCCTCCACCGGAGCGGCGGTCAGAGACATTATTAACGTGACCCGCAGGAGAAATCCTTTTGTACAGATTCTTCTTTATCCTGCCACCGTGCAGGGAGAGGCGGCAGTGCCCAGCATTGTGCAGGGAATCCGGGCTCTGGAAGCGGCCGGTGTGGACGTGATGATTGTAGGCCGGGGCGGAGGTTCGCTGGAGGATTTATGGGCCTTTAACAGTGAAGAGGTGGCGCAGGCGGTTTTTGACTGCAATGTTCCCATTATTTCTGCCGTAGGCCATGAAACGGATACCACTATCATCGATTTTGTAGCCGATTTGCGTGCGCCTACCCCTTCTGCTGCGGCGGAGCTGGCGGTTTATGACGTATTTGCTTTTTTAAGGCTGCTGGAAGAAAGACAGGAGAAGCTGCAACAGGGGATGGGGGCAAGGCTCAGACTGGAAAGGATGAAGCTGGAACAAAAGCGGCTTAGGCTGAAAGCCCTGAGTCCTTTAAATCAGATTAGGGAAAAAAGATTCTGGTGCATCCGCAATGAAGAGATATTGAGAGAAACCATGGAGAGCATCCTTAGGAGGAATAAGCTGGAATTGAAGGTATGGATTGAACGGCTTTTGGGCCTGTCTCCATTAGAGAAGCTCAGGCAGGGCTATTCCTATACGGTGAATGAAAAGGGAGAGAATGTCAGGGACGTTTCCCAGGTGAAGCCTGGAGAAGACCTGACTATTTATGTAACTAACGGAAGGATTGTAACTGAGGTAAAGGACAGGGTGTTGATGGAGGAAAATTTCCCCCAGGAAAAGCTCCGGGAGGAAAAATTCCATCAGGAAGTTTCCCTGCCGGAGTCCCAGCCTTAGAAGGAGAAAAAGGTGGCAAAGAAGAAGGAAGAAAAGCTGACTCTGGAAGAAGCCCTTGGAAAGCTGGAGGAGGCGGTGGTAAAGCTGCAGTCGGATGAGATTTCCCTGGAGGATTCCTTTCAGGTGTATCAGCAGGGGATGGAATATGTGAAGTTCTGCAGCCAGACCATTGACCAGGTGGAAAAAAAGGTATTGATGCTGAATCAGGAGGGCGGTCTGGATGAACTGGGCGAGTGAGAATCAAAAGAGAATAGAAGAGGTAGAGAAAATGATTAAAGCCTGCCTGCCGGCGGAAGAAGGGTATCAGAAGCGGGTGATTGAGGCAATGAACTACAGTATTCTGGCAGGGGGCAAAAGGATAAGGCCCATACTGATGTTGGAAACCTACCGTCTCTTTGGCGGAAAGTCTAGGGTGATTGAGCCTTTTCTGGCAGCAATCGAGATGATTCATACCTATTCCCTGGTACATGACGATTTGCCCGCAATGGATAATGATGAATACCGCAGGGGCAGAAAAACCACCCATGTGGTATATGGAGAAGGGATGGCCATTCTGGCGGGAGACGGCTTATTAAATTATGCTTTTGAAACGGCTTCTAAGGCATTTGACCTGGAGCCCGGTAATCCGGCGGTGGGAAGAGCCTTTCAAGTGCTTGCCTCAAAAGCAGGCATTTATGGAATGATTGGGGGGCAGACCGCAGATATAGAGGCAGAAGGAATGAAGCCCGGGGAAGTAACCCCAGAACTGCTTTTGTTTATCCATGAACATAAGACGGCAGCCTTAATCCAGAGTGCGATGATGGTGGGAGCCATTCTGGCAGGGGCTCGGGAAGAAAGGCTAAAAGCCATCGAAAAAATTGCCCGCAATGTGGGTGTGGCATTTCAGATTCAGGATGATATTCTGGATATTACCAGCTCTTTAGAGGTTTTGGGTAAAAAGACCGGAAGCGACAGTAAGAACGAGAAGGTCACTTATGTTACCCTTAAGGGCCTGGAGCAGGCAGGAAAGGATGTAGAGGCTCTTTCCAGAGAAGCCCTTGATTTGCTGCAGTCTTTTCCGGAAAAAAATGAGTTTTTAAACGAAATAATCGAATACTTGATTACAAGGGAAAAATAGAGAAAAGGAGGCGGCAAATGCTTCTTGATCAGATTAAAAAACCGAATGACATCAAGCAGGTTGCTCCTGCAGATTATGATAAGCTGGCAGCGGAAATCCGTCAGTTTTTGGTGCAGTCAATCAGTGAGACGGGGGGCCATCTGGGCTCCAACCTGGGAGTGGTGGAGCTGACCATGGCTCTTCATCTAAGCTTTAAGCTCCCGGAGGATAAAATCATCTGGGATGTGGGCCATCAGTCCTATACCCATAAGCTGTTGACGGGGAGGAAAGAAGGCTTTGGCTCCTTAAGAAAATACGGAGGAATGAGCGGCTTTCCCAAACGCTGTGAAAGTGACTGCGACTGCTTTGATACGGGGCACAGCACCACCTCCCTTTCTGCCGGGCTGGGGTTCGTCAAAGCCCGGGACATCAAGGGAGAGAAGAACTTTGTGGTTTCCGTTATCGGAGACGGGGCCCTTACCGGGGGCATGGCTTATGAGGCGTTAAACAATGCGGCCCGGATGGATACCAATTTTATCATCGTTTTAAACGACAATAACATGTCTATTTCCGAGAATGTGGGAGGCATGTCCAAATATCTGAATAATGTACGAACCGCAGACAATTACCTGAATATGAAGGAGGGGATATATCATTCCCTGTTAAAGACCAGACACGGTCAGGTGATTGTAGACAGTATCCGCCGGGCCAAGAGCAGCGTAAAGCAGTTGGTGATTCCGGGAATGTTTTTTGAAGATATGGGAATCACCTATCTGGGTCCGGTGGACGGTCATGATGTGAATGGCCTGATGAAGGTAATGAGGGAGGCTAAACGCTGTAAAACAGCGGTGCTCATCCATGTGCTGACCAAAAAGGGCAAGGGCTATGAGCCGGCAGAAAAGCATCCTGCCCGTTTCCATGGAGCAGAGCCCTTCGATATTGAAGCCGGCGTACCGAAAAAGTTAAAGCCCAAGGCCAACTATACGGATGTTTTTTCTACCGTAATGATAAAGCTGGCAAAACGTAATCCTCAGGTGGTGGCCATTACTGCGGCGATGCCGGACGGCACCGGTCTGAAACGTTTTCGAAACGTTTACCCGGACAGGTTTTTTGATGTGGGCATTGCGGAACAGCATGCGGTGACCTTTGCGGCAGGATTGGCGGCAGGCGGCTTGAAGCCCATCGTTGCGGTATACTCCTCTTTCCTGCAAAGGGCCTACGACCAGATTCTGCATGATGTCTGTATTCAGAATCTTCCGGTGGTTTTTGCCATTGACCGGGCGGGACTGGTGGGAAGCGACGGAGAGACCCATCAGGGTATTTTTGATTTATCCTATTTGTCCTCCATACCCAATATGCATATTATGGCTCCCAAGAATAAATGGGAACTTTCCGATATGATGAAATTTGCGGTGGCCTTTGACCGGCCTATTGCGGTCCGTTATCCCAGAGGTGAGGCCTATGACGGTCTGGAGCTTTTCCGTACCCCCATTCGTTATGGAAAGGGAGAAGTGATTTACGAGGAAGAGGATATTGCCCTGCTGGCGGTAGGCAGTATGGTTAAGGTGGCGGAAGGCGTACGCCTGAAGCTAAAGGAAAAGGGATATTCCTGTACCCTGGTCAATGCCCGTTTCGTAAAGCCCATAGATGAAGAACTGGTGAGGGAGCTTTGTCAGGGGCACAAACTTCTGGTTACGATGGAAGAGAATGTACTCAGCGGCGCCTATGGTGAAAAGGTCAGAACCTTTGTAGATACACAGGGCCTGCAGGGGGAGGTGCTGAATATCGCCCTGGCGGATGAGTATGTGGAGCATGGAAATGTAGATTTGCTAAAGCAGGAAGTGGGCTTAGATGTGGACAGTGTGACGGCCAGAGTGATAACGGCTTATACTGGATTAGTGTGAGAAGAAGTTCTAATTGCTCACGCCGGAGGGCAAATCATGCCCAAGGGGCATGCGCAAAGAACTTCTAATCTCACACTGGAGAATGCCTAAAATACGGGCATTCTCCCCGTTGCAAGAAGTTCTAATGGCTCATGGCAGAGGTGTAAATGAAAGAACGATTGGATGTTTTACTGATACAGGGGGGCTATGCCCAGTCCAGGGAGAAGGCCAAGGCTATTATTATGTCGGGCTGCGTTTTCGTCAATGGTCAGAGAGAGGATAAGGCAGGAAGTATGTTTGAGTCCACAAAGGCCAGGCTGGAAGTAAAGGGACATACTCTGAAATACGTCAGCCGGGGCGGGCTGAAGCTGGAGAAGGCTGTGGCTTCCTTCGGAATTTCCCTGGAAGGCCAAATCTGCATGGATATTGGAGCCTCCACTGGAGGCTTTACCGACTGTATGCTGCAAAATGGAGCCCTTAAGGTGTATGCAGTGGATGTGGGACACGGCCAGTTAGCCTGGAGCCTGAGAACGGATGACCGGGTAGTTTGTATGGAAAAGACCAATTTCCGTTACCTTACTCCTGAGGATATTCCGGAACGGCTGGATTTTGCCTCAGTGGACGTTTCCTTCATTTCCCTGAGCAAGATTCTTCTTCCGGCCAGACGGCTGCTGAAGGATGATGGGCATATGGTGTGCCTCATAAAGCCCCAGTTTGAAGCAGGCAAAGAGAAGGTGGGGAAAAAAGGCGTAGTCCGGGATAGGGCAGTGCAGGAAGAGGTTATTGAGAAAATCTATACCCTGGCGGATATTCTGGGATTTGTCCCCTGTGGACTGGACTTTTCTCCCATTAAGGGACCGGAGGGAAATATCGAGTTCCTGATTTATTTGAAGAAGGATGAAACCCGCAATCAAGAGCTGGAAGACTGTACGGAGGCTATGGCAGAGGCTCTTTTACTGGAAAAAACGGCTGCGCAGAGGGAACAGGAAAACAGCAGCCGGGTAAGGGAAGTGATTAGGGAAACGGTGGAGAAGGCACATCTGTCCCTGACGTGAAGAGAACGGCAAAGCAACATCATGGGAGTTAGGATGAAAAATTTTGGAATCGTTACCAATGAATTGAAGGACCCCACCCGCAGTATTACTGAGCAGATTACAGAGTATCTAAAGGCCCGCGGGGCGGCCTGTGAGGTGGCTAACGCCGCCGGAAGCATCTCCTCACAGGCAGAGTGTATTCTGATTCTGGGAGGAGACGGAACCGTGCTGCAGGCCGCCAAAGAGACTGCGGGACGCAATATTCCTCTTCTGGGAATTAATTTGGGAACGCTGGGGTATCTGGCGGAAATAGAGGTGAATTCTCTGGAAGAAGCACTGGACAAGCTGCTGGAGGGAGAATATGAGACTGAGGAAAGGATGATGGTCTGTGGGACTATTCATCATCAGAATGAGTTATTTCATATTTCATCGGCCTTGAATGAGATTGCCATTATCCGCTGCGGCACCCTGCAGGTGATTAAGCTGAATATCTTCGTCAACGGGAATTTTTTATGCCAGTGGAAGGCGGACGGAATTATTTTATCTACCCCTACAGGCTCTACCGGCTATAATATGTCGGCGGGAGGTCCTTTAGTGGAACCGGGAGCCAGGCTGCTTCTTTTAACCCCTGTCTGCGCCCACACCTTAAGCGCCAGGAGCATCGTTCTTCGGGCAGATGATGAGGTGGTGGTGGAAATAGCCCACGGGCGGGGAGGCAGTACATTGGTGGTGGAGGCCAACTCCGACGGAAGTGAGTGTTTTACCATGGAAACCGGGGACAGGATTAGTATCCGCAGAGCACAGCAGACCACCACCATGATTAAGCTGAGTAAGGCAAGTTTTTTGGGAATGCTGCACAAAAAAATGAGTGATGAAAAATAAGAGGAGAATTTAATGAAAGGGAGCAGACATAAGAAAATCGTAGAGCTGGTGGAAAGTACTGATATTGAAACCCAGGAGGAGCTGGCAGACAGGCTGAGGGGAGCCGGTTTTCAGGTAACGCAGGCCACCGTTTCCCGGGATATTAAGGAGCTGAAATTATTTAAGGTTCCCACCCGTGACGGCAGGCAAAAGTATACGGTGTTAAAGGATGACCAGTTGGGCGCCAAGTATACCCGGGTGTTGAAGGATGGTTTTATTTCTATGGATCAGGCCCAGAATATTCTGGTAATTAAAACCGTATCCGGCATGGCTATGGCAGTGGCGGCAGCTATCGATGCCATGAGGATGGATGAGATTGTAGGCAGCATAGCAGGGGATGACACCATTATGGCAGCGGTGCGGACCGAGGGGGATGCCCAGGTAGTTATGGAAAAAATAAAATATATTTTGGAATGAAGGGACACTTACTGGAGAGAAGAGTAAGGAGAACATATGTTAGTAAGTTTACATGTAAAAAATTTGGCTCTTATTGATGAAACGGAAGTTTTTTTTGGAAAAGGGCTGAATATCCTGACGGGAGAAACGGGAGCCGGAAAGTCCATAATTATGGGTTCTATTAATCTGGCCCTGGGAGGGAAGGCGGATAAGGGCTTAATCCGGACCGGAGCGGATTTTGCTCTGGTGGAACTGGTTTTTCAGATAGAAAATGAGGAAACCGCAAAGCTCTTTGAGGAAATGGATATTCCCACGGAGGAGGACGGGACGGTCATCGTTATGCGGCGTTTGATGCCGGAACGCAGCCTCTGTAAGGTGAATGGAGTTACGGTGAGCCAGAAGCAGCTAAAAGAGCTGGCCTCCTTATTGATTAACATTCATGGACAGCACGAGAATCATACCCTGTTAAATAATAAAAAATATTCCCAGATTTTGGATGAGTACGGAGCAGGTCAGGTGGATAACCTAAAAGAAAAACTGGCTGAGGCTTATACTGCCTATATAAAGGCAAAGCGAGAGCTGGAAAATTCCCAGGTGGATGAAAAAGAAAAGGCAAGGGAAATCTCCCTGGCTTCTTTTGAACTTCAGGAAATCGACGAGGCAGACCTTAAGCCGGGAGAGGATGAAGAACTGGAAGAGCAGTACCGTAAAATGGTGAATGCAAAGCGGATTGCGGCCGGTATTTCCCAGGCCTACGACTGTACCGGATACGGCCAGAGTCAGGCGGCAGGAGACAGTATCGGAAGGGCCGTCAGGGAATTAAAGAGTGTGGCTGCCTATGATGAGGCCATAGAAGAGCTGGCAGAGCAGCTTTCGGAAATTGATAATTTACTGAATGATTTTAACCGAAGTCTGGTAGAGTATCAGGCAGGGCTGGAATTTGAGCCGGAGGACTTCGACCAGATAGAGAAGCGTCTGAACGTGTACAACCGCCTGAAGGATAAGTATGGCAACAGCGTGGAAGAAATTCTTGCTTATCGAAAGGAAAAGGAAGAGCAACTGAAAAAGCTGGAGGATTATGACCAGTATATTCAGGAGTTGAAGGAGCGGATAGAGGTTTCCAGGCAGAAGGCAGAGGGACTTTGTGAGAAACTTTCTGCCCTGCGGCAGAAGAACGGAAAACAACTGCAGAAGAAGTTAAAGCAGGGCCTTAAGGAGCTGAACTTTCTTTCTGTGGAGCTGGAAATCGAAGTTTCTCCCGTACCGGATAAGATGACTGCGGAAGGCTATGATGAGGTGGATTTTTTGATTTCCCTGAATCCGGGGGAGCCCCTAAAGTCCATCAGTAAGGTGGCCAGCGGCGGTGAGCTTTCCAGAATTATGCTGGCCTTAAAAGCGGTAATGGCAGATAAAGAGCAGATTGGCACTTTGATTTTTGATGAAATTGACGCCGGAATCAGCGGAAAAACAGCCTGGAAGGTTTCCGAAAAAATGGCCCTTTTGGGAAGGGAGCATCAGCTTTTGTGCATAACCCATCTTCCTCAGATAGCGGCTATGGCGGACAGCCATTTTGTTATTGAAAAGAAAACCGAGGGCGGAAGAAGCGTTACCCATATTTCTGAGATAAAGGCGGACGAAATTTTCCATGAGCTGGCCCGGCTGCTCAGTGGTTCCAGCGTAACAGAGGCTGTTTTGGCCAATGCAAAGGAATTGAAAGATTTGGCAACAAAAACAAAAACTTACTAAAGTAAATTTTTAATTTTTTCACATACTAAGAAGGATGCACTTTGGCATCCTTCTTTTGTCATGTTGATAGAGTGTACACAGTTCTGAAATAAAAGGGAGGTAAGGATGAAAATCAATAAAAATTCAAAGCGGGGAAGAATATATTGCAGATTTCTTCATACAAGTCTGGCTCTGTCATTACTTACCTTAACCGGATTGTGGCTGCTGGAGGTTTGGAACCGGGTTCCCTCAGACATTCGTGTCAGGGCAGGAGCGCCCCAGGGACTGGAGTTTTCCATTCCGGCCACGGCAACCATTCATAAGGATAAAGGGCAGGGACAGGTAAATGTGAACTTAAACCGGGGGTTGACTTTTTATGGGAAAGAGGAAGAAACCTATACC
>JBNMJJ010000019.1:0-13868 GCA_050873745.1 Lachnospiraceae bacterium
GTTAGGGAAACGCTGATTAAAGCGTTTCCCGCACCGGATTTGCGCTGCGAAGCAGCAATTTCCCTTGCAAATCCGTGTGCATCCGCTGGAGGCTCTAAGGAAACACTGAATTAATCAGTATTTCCTTAGATAAAGGAGCCTTCCGGCAAGCTGTGGGAGAAGAAAAGATGAAAGACAGAGTGTTCGCATTTATACAACAGCAGCATATGATTGATGAGGGAGACCGGGTAGTAGCAGGCGTTTCAGGAGGAGCAGACTCCGTATGCCTGCTGCTTTTACTGTGGGAGTATAGGAAAAAATTCCCTTTTCATCTGGCTGTGGCCCATGTGAACCACGGCATTCGCCGGGAGGCGAAAGAGGATGCCGTCTTTGTAAAAGACCTTTGCCGAAGGCTTGAGGTACCTTTTTTTCTCTATGAAAAGGATGTTCCCCGACTGGCCAGAGAAGAAAGGCTGTCTCTGGAGGAGGCGGGAAGAAAGGTCAGATATGAGGCTTTCAGAGAAACTTTCAGGCTGTGGGCGGCAGACGGTGACAGCAGGGCGGAAGGGGCAAAGCAGCAGGGCCCTGTCGGTAACGGCCGGATTGCGGTGGCTCATCATATGCAGGACAGCGCAGAGACGCTGCTGTTTAACCTGTTCAGAGGAACCGGCATCTGGGGGCTGGCGGGAATCCGTCCCATGAGGGAAGAGATTATCCGTCCCCTGCTTACGGTAAGCCGGGGGGAAATTGAGGACTGGCTGAAAGAAAAGGGGATTTCCTGGTGCATAGATTCCACCAATGAAGAGGATACTTATACCAGAAATAAAATCCGCAACCATATTTTACCTTATGCGGAAAGGGAGATTGTGAAAGAAAGCACCCTGCACCTTGCCCGGACGGCCCTGGATATGGCAGAGCTGACGGATTATATAAAGGAAGAAAGACAGAAGGCGGCGGAAGGCTGCTGTACCCTGCGGCGGGAGGAAAACGGCCCAGTAAGGGCCGCCGCCATAGACCTTAAGCGGTGGCAGGAATATCCTTTATTTTTACGGAAACAAGTGCTGCTATGGGCTCTGGAAAAGGTGGGCCCGGGACGAAAGGATGTGGGCCGCATCCATCTGGAAGCCCTCCTCGGACTGACGGCAAAAGAAGGCTGGCACAAAACGGATTTGCCGGGTGGTCTGGAAGGAGTAAAGGAATATACGGTTTTAAGAATACGGGTGAAGGAAGAAAAGGAAGAGCCTTTTTTGTATAAGGAGCTGACCATTCCCGGAAGGTTTTGGGTGAAAGAAGGGTGGCAGCTTGCGATTGACCTGGTAGAGAAGGAAAAAGTTGGAAGAATAGAAGAAAATCAGTATACGAAATACTTTGATTATGATAAAATAAATCACTGTCTTACTCTGCGTAACCGAAGGCAGGGGGACTATTTAACGATTAATGGAGTGGGTCAGAAAAAGTCCCTGAAAGAGTACATGATTCAGGAAAAGATTGCGGCCCCGCTACGTGACCGTTTCCCGCTGATAGCGGAGGAAAATCATATTTTATGGGTGCCTGGTCACCGTATCAGTGCATATTACAAAGTAACGGAGCACACGAACAGGTGTGTACGAATGATAATCTGGAGGGAAAAATGGCAGAAAGAGTACATGTAATGTTGACGGAAGAAGAAGTGAACAAGAGAATCAATGCTATAGGAGAACAGATTAGTAAGGATTATGCCGGAAAGAAGATTCATTTAATCTGCGTGTTGAAGGGTGGCGTTTTCTTTATGTGTGAGCTGGCTAAGAGAATTACCGTACCGGTATCCATGGATTTTATGGCTATCTCCAGCTACGGTAAGGGAACCGAATCCAGCGGAATTATCAAAATTATCAAGGATTTGGATGAGTCCATTACGGGAGAGGATGTTCTGGTGGTAGAGGACATTGTGGATTCCGGAAGAACCTTAAGCTATCTTATGGAGATGTTAAAGGACAGGAAACCCGGCAGCCTGCGTCTTTGTACCCTGCTGGATAAGCCGGACAGGAGAGTGGTGGAGGTGAAGGTAGACTACACCGGTTTCCAGATTCCGGATGAATTTGTGGTAGGCTATGGGCTCGATTATGCACAGAAATACAGGAATCTTCCTTATATCGGTGTGGTAGAGTTGGATAAGGAATAGGTAGGAGGCAATTTGTGACGAAAAATAAACAAGGTTTTAATTTGATATTTCTTCTGATTTTAGCGGTTATCTTTCTCATGATGTTTACGGAAGGGATGAGAAGGACGGACAACAGCTATACCAAGAGATTGCTGATAGAGGATTTGGCAGCAGGAAACGTGGTGAGTGCCACGATACAGCCCAATAAAGAAGTGCCTACAGGCTCTGTGAGGCTTCTGTTAAAAGGCGGGGAATACAAAACCATCTATGTAACGGATGTAAATGAAATTCAGGATATATTGGGAACCTACAAGATTGACCCGGTGGTAAAGGATATTCCCAGAGAGAGCTGGCTGTCAGCCTATGGCCTCCCCCTTCTTCTGGCGGTGGGAGTGGGCTTGTTTTTAATGTATATACTGAATGCTCAAAGCGGCGGCGGAGCCAATGCAAAGATGATGAATTTCGGCAAAAGCCGGGCCAGAATGTCCACCGGTGAAAACAATAAGGTGAACTTTCAAAGCGTAGCCGGGCTGAAGGAAGAAAAGGAAGAGCTGGAAGAAATTGTGGATTTTTTGAAGAATCCTGCCAAATTTACGAAGGTGGGAGCCAGAATCCCCAAGGGCGTGCTTTTGGAGGGCCCCCCCGGAACGGGTAAGACCCTTCTGGCCAAGGCTGTGGCAGGAGAGGCAGGAGTTCCCTTCTTCAGTATTTCCGGTTCCGATTTCGTGGAAATGTTCGTGGGTGTAGGTGCATCCCGTGTAAGGGATTTGTTTGAAGACGCCAAGAAGAATGCGCCCTGTATCGTATTTATCGACGAAATTGATGCGGTGGCAAGACGGCGAGGCACCGGTATGGGCGGCGGACATGATGAGCGTGAGCAGACCCTGAACCAGTTATTGGTGGAAATGGACGGCTTTGGCGTCAATGAAGGCATTATCGTTATGGCGGCTACCAACCGTGTGGATATTTTAGACCCGGCGATTCTTCGCCCGGGGCGTTTTGACCGTAAGGTGGCAGTGGGCGTTCCCGATGTAGGGGGCCGGGAGGATATTTTAAAGGTTCATGCAAAGAATAAGCCTCTGGGAGACGACGTTAATCTGGAGCAGATTGCCAGAACCACTGCGGGCTTTACCGGAGCAGACCTGGAAAATCTGCTGAATGAGGCAGCCATTCAGGCGGCTAAGGATGACCGTGCCTATGTGGTACAGGAGGATATTAAAAAGTCCTTTATTAAGGTGGGTATCGGTACGGAGAAGAAGAGCCGGATTATTTCCGATAAGGAAAAAAGAATCACCGCCTATCATGAGGCCGGCCACGCTATTCTCTTTCATGTGCTGCCGGATGTGGGGCCGGTGTATACCGTATCTATTATTCCTACCGGAGTGGGAGCAGCCGGCTATACTATGCCTTTGCCGGAGAGGGACGAAATGTTTTTGACCAAGAGCAAAATGCTGCAGAACATTATGGTATCTTTCGGCGGACGCATTGCGGAAGAGATTATTTTTGAGGATGTGACCACCGGGGCTTCGGGAGATATTAAGCAGGCAACCAAGATGGCCAGACGGATGGTGACCCGATACGGTATGTCGGCCTCTATCGGTATGATTAACTATGACAGGGATGATGAAGAGGTCTTTATCGGACGGGATTTGGCCCATACCCGCTCCCACAGTGAATTTATGACCGGGGAAATCGATAAGGAAGTGAAAGGGATTATTGAGCATTGCTATACAGAAGCAAAGAAGATTATTCTGGAGCACAGGAGCGTATTGGATAGCTGTGCCCAGCTTCTGTTAGAGAAAGAAAAGATTACAAGAGAAGAGTTTGAGGCGTTATTTGTTTAAAACAAACAAAAAAATACATGTGTTTTTGTAATGTTTGTGCAAACTTGGTATTTACCGGAAAAAGGACCTCTGGTATTATACTACTTGTAACCCCCCAATACATTATATAGTTTTTTGCTATACCCCATAAGAAAGAAATACCTTCTCTAAGAAGGACTGCAATCCCCTTGCAGTCCTTTTTACTTGGAAAAAATTATGTTATAATGTAGAAGTAACCATTCTAGGGGTTTTGTCTCTTCTGAATAGTTACAGAAATTTAAGATGAAGAAATGAGGAATTTATTTATGGCAAACATGGATTATGACCGATTTTCAAGAATGGAAAGGCAGCAGCATTATATTAACGGCATGCGGCCTCTACTGGATAAGCAGGCGTTGTTCAGTGATACCACAGAGGATTATTTGATTCCCTGTGAGCCAAATCCTTATTCCCGGATAACGGTTCGGTTCAGGACGGCAAAGAATAACATTGACCATGTGTTCTTTGTCTGCAAGGGACAGAAGGAATTGATGAATAAGGCTTCTTCGGATGAACTGTTTGATTATTATGAGCTGGAGTACCAGTTGGATAACGAGAAGGTTACCTACCATTTTGAGATAAGAACGGGCAGGCTGACCTGCTATTATGATGCCAGGGGTGTGGCTAAGATGGAAGATTTGCAGTATGACTTTATCGTCATTCCCGGCTTTAAAACCCCTAAATGGGCCAGAGGGGCAGTAATTTACCAGATATATGTGGACCGTTTCTTCAACGGAGATTCATCCAACGACGTACAGACAGGAGAATATGTATATATAGGAGAAAAGACGGTTAAGGCTGAGGACTGGTATCAGTACCCGGCGTCTATGGATGTAAGAACATTCTTCGGAGGGGATTTGCAGGGAGTGCTGGATAAGATGGATTATCTGGAGGATTTGGGCATTGATGCCATTTATTTTAATCCTCTTTTTGTTTCTCCCTCCAATCATAAGTATGATATTCAGGATTATGACAATATTGACCCCCATATCGGAAAGATTGTCCATGAAGAAGGGGAGCTGTTAAGACCGGAGCAGACGGAGAATAAGGATGCCGGCCTCTATATCAACCGGGTGACCAATAAGGCCAATCTGCAGGCCAGTAATGAGTTGTTTATCAAGCTGGTGGAGGAAGCCCACAAAAGAGGGATAAAGGTAATTATTGACGGTGTGTTCAATCATTGCGGTTCCTTTAACAAATGGCTGGACAGAGAGCGTATTTATGAAAATGCCCCCGGCTATGAGAAGGGGGCTTATATCGATAAGGACAGTCCTTACCATAACTTTTTCCGGTTTTATGAAAAGGATAAATGGCCCTATAACGGCAGCTACGACGGCTGGTGGGGGCATGATACTCTGCCCAAGCTGAACTACGAGGAATCCATGCAGCTTCATGATTATATTCTTTATATTGCCAGGAAGTGGGTATCTCCCCCTTTTAATGTGGACGGATGGCGGCTGGATGTGGCGGCGGATTTGGGGCACAGTCCGGAATTTAATCATAGCTTCTGGAAGGAATTCAGAAGAACGGTAAAAAGCGTTAATCCCAATGCCATTATTCTGGCAGAGCACTATGGGGACCCTTCTGCATGGCTTCAGGGCGACCAGTGGGATACGGTGATGAACTACGATGCGTTTATGGAGCCGATTACCTGGTTTTTAACGGGTATGCAGAAGCACAGCGATGATTTCAGGGCGGATATGCTGGGCAATGCCAGAAATTTCTGGGGAGCAATGCTGTATAACGGTTCCCGCTTTACCAATTCCTCCCTGCAGATAGCCATGAATGAGCTGTCCAATCATGACCATTCCCGGTTTTTAACCAGAACGAACCGTAAGGTGGGCAGAACCAATACTCTGGGGCCGGAGGCGGCCAATGAGGGAGTGAATAAGGCGGTGATGCGAGAGGCGGTAATGTTTCAGATGACCTGGGTAGGAGCGCCCACGATTTATTATGGAGATGAGGCGGGCCTGTGCGGTTTCACGGACCCGGATAACCGCAGAACCTATCCCTGGGGAAGAGAGGATAAGGAGCTGATTGCCTATCACAAGGCGATGATTTCCATTCACAAAAACAACCCGGAACTGGTCAACGGTTCCCTTAAGTTTGTACTGGGGGAACAGAATGTTATTGGCTACGGACGGATGAAGAAGGATGAGTGCTGCCTGGTTATTCTGAACAATGGCGAGGAAGCGGTTACCCATGAAATTTCGGTTTGGCATCTGGGGGTTCCCATGGAAGCGGTTATGGAAAGGCTGATGCTGACTACGGAAGAGGGTTATGATGATGGGAAAGAGGAATATTATGTTATTTCCGGCAAGGTGACGGTGAATCTTCCCAAAACCTCGGGCATCGTTTTGAAATATAAGCCCAAACCGGTAAAAAACTTCTTGCATTTTCTATAGGATTATGGTATAAATAAAAACTGTCAGGCTTATCTAAAGTCTGGCACATGGATGGATTCCCGAGTGGCCAAAGGGGGCAGACTGTAAATCTGTTGGCACCGCCTTCGAAGGTTCGAATCCTTCTCCATCCATTGAGCCGCAGTGGCGGAACTGGCAGACGCACAGGACTTAAAATCCTGCGGGACTTATACTCCCGTACCGGTTCGATTCCGGTCTGCGGCAGGTGATTTCTGATTTCAGAACAGAAATTTTCAGGAGAGAAATATGGTAGGAGTATCATATTTCTTTTTTTATACCCATTATTAGTATAGATATATATATAGAAGAAAAAGGAATATCAGGATGAGTGAAGATTTGGTTCTTCTGGTGGACCGGCTGGAGAAAGAGGGACGGCTTGCTAAGGAAGAGTATGAAAAGCTGGCAGCGGGATATACGCCTGAGCTGGCAGAGTATGCTGCCGAAAAAGCGGTCAGAATAAGAAAGAAAATCTATGGAAATACCGTTTTCGTCCGGGGCCTGATTGAAATCAGTAATTTTTGTAAAAATGACTGTCTGTACTGCGGCATTCGAAAAAGCAACGCAAGCTGTGAACGATACCGTTTGACGAAGGAGGATATTCTTCTTTGCTGTGAGGAGGGCTACGGGCTGGGAATGCGGACCTTCGTTCTTCAGGGCGGTGAAGACGGGTATTTTACGGATGAAAGGCTGGTGGATATTGTTTCGGCTATCCGGAAGAGGTATTCTGACTGTGCCATTACCCTTTCTTTGGGGGAGAGAAGCAGGCAAAGCTATGAGGCCCTGTACCTGGCAGGGGTAAACCGTTATTTGCTTCGGCATGAAACGGCGGACGAAGCCCATTATGGGAAACTGCATCCTGCAGAAATGTCTTTTTCCCACCGGATAAACTGTCTTTTGGACTTGAAGGAAATCGGTTTTCAGACGGGCTGCGGACTGATGGTGGGTTCCCCGGGGCAAACGGTAAAAACCCTGGCAAAGGATTTAAAGTTCATCGAAAGGCTGCAGCCCCAGATGTGCGGAATCGGCCCTTTCATTCCTCACCGGGCCACTCCCTTTGCAGACAGACCGGCAGGAAGCGTGGAAATGACCTGTTTTCTGCTGTCTTTGGTGCGGCTTATCAGGCCGGAGGCGCTTTTGCCGGCGACCACGGCCCTGGGAACTATAGACCCTTATGGACGGGAAAAGGGGCTGGCAGCGGGGGCTAATGTGGTAATGCCCAATCTTTCCCCTTTAGCGGTGAGAAAAAAATATGAGCTGTATAATGACAAAATCAGCACTGGAGAGGAATCGGCCCAGTGCGTAGAGGCTTTAAAAAAGAGGATGGAAGCCTGTGGCTATGCTCTGGTCACGGCAAGGGGCGATATGGCGGAAATCGGTGATAGTATTTACGCTTTGGCAAAGGAAAGCTAAGAGATTTTTCGGAGCAATCGAAGCGTGGGGAGGCAAAGGATGGGAATGAATGAAACCCCTTTGGGGGAACGGATACATATCGGTTTTTTTGGTCGTGTAAATGCGGGAAAATCCAGTCTGGTGAATGCTCTTTGCGGGCAGAAGGTGGCTTTGGTATCGGAAAAAAAAGGAACTACCACAGACCCCGTTAAGAAGGCTATGGAGCTGCTTCCCCTGGGCCCTGTAGTCATCATCGATACGGCGGGCCTGGAGGATGACAGCAGCCTTGGCCTTCTCAGGATGGAGAAGACGAAAGAAATACTCCGTCAAATACATATCGGGATATTGGTGGCGGACGCTCTGACAGGAACAGGGAGTACGGAAGAAGAGCTGATAGAGCTTTTTCATCAAAATAATATCCCTTATCTTCTGGTTTATAACAAGTGTGATTTACTGGAGAGCAGGAAAAAGGCATCCGGCAAGGGGGAGATTTACGTCAGCGCCAAAACGGGTGAGAATATTTACGCCCTGAAAGAAAGAATCGGCGGGCTGGTAAAGCCGGAAGAAAAGGAAAAACGGCTGATTGGTGATTTGCTTGCCCCCGGAGAACAGGTGGTTTTGGTCATCCCCATCGATAAGGCGGCTCCTAAGGGACGGTTAATTTTACCCCAGCAGCAGACCATAAGGGATATTCTGGATTCCGGCTGCAGGGTGGTGGTCTGCCGGGATGCGGAGCTTAAGGAGACTCTGGAGGGGCTAAAGGACGGACCGAAGCTGGTGGTTACTGATTCCCAGGTGTTTGAAAGGGTGGCCGGGATGGTGCCGGAGGAGATAATGCTCACTTCTTTTTCCATTCTTTTTGCCCGTTATAAGGGAAATTTAGATAAACTGGTAGAGGGCGCTTATGTCCTGGATGAGCTAAAAGAGGGGGAACGGGTACTGATTTCGGAGGGCTGTACCCACCACCGCCAATGCGGAGATATTGGAAGCCAGAAGCTTCCTGCCTGGATAAGAGAACACCGGGGAGTTGAACCGGAATTTTCCTTCACCAGCGGAGGGGAATTTCCGGTAGATTTAAGCCGGTTTTCCCTGATTGTCCACTGCGGCGGCTGCATGCTGAATGAAAAAGAAATGCAGTTCAGGCTGAAGGAGGCACAGAGGCAGCAGATTCCCATAACGAACTACGGTACAGCGATTGCCCATATGAAAGGAATTTTGGAAAGAAGCCTGATTCCTTTCCGGCAGCACAGTGGATTGGCGAAACAGCCGTTTAAAAAAGAGATTTAACCCGTCAACTTGTCAAATGATTAACGGAGGAGTATAATAAAGTTAATCAAATAAAGGGCAAAGCGAGGGCGATATAACCTGATTAGAAGGGGGTGAGCATGTGGAAAAATTACTATATGCAGAATTGATGTTAATCTGTATGTCGGTACTGGTAATTTTGCTGCATAATGATGTCAGCCGTGGAAGAGAGCCGGTTTTGCTGGGGCAGAGTATTTTCCGGTGCCTGATTTTGGTGAATGTGGCGGCGATGTTTTTTGATGGAATTTCCGTGGTCTGCGATGGACTGCAGGTGGGCGGCAGCAGAGCGGTCATGTATATCAGCGTATGCTTGCACTATGTTACCCATTCCTTAGTGGGATATTTGTCCATGCTGTATGCAGATTTTGAGCTTTACCCTGACCGGGACAGATTTAAAAAGCGGTTTCCCTGTTATTCCATTTTGGCATTAATCAGTGTATTGATGGGAATAGCAAGCGTCAGAACAGGGTGGTTTTTTATCATTGATGAGTATAATCGTTATCAAAGAGGCCCGCTTTGGATGGTTCCGCTGGCAGTGTCTTTCGTCTATGCAATTTATGCTGTGGGAATTACCGTACAATGGGCCAGAGGGAATTCTGCCTATGGAAGCAAAAGCGGTAAAGAACTGTTTCGGCGCTTGATTATTTTGCCGATTCTCTCCTGTACGGGAGCAATAATACAGGGATTTTTGCCGGATGCGGCAGGAACCTTTCCCTGCATGGCCCTGGCGATATTGGTGAACTATATTGCGATTCAAAATGGTCAGATGTCCAGAGACCATCTTACCGGGCTGTATAACCGGGGACATCTGGAGAATTTCTTAAATAATCAGATTCGTAATCTGAAAAAAGGAAGAAGCGCATTCCTGATTCTTACTGATTTGGACCGTTTTAAGGCGATTAATGATACTTACGGCCATCTGGTAGGGGATGACGCTTTGATACAGGCAGCCAAAATCCTGAGGGAGAATTGTAAGCGTAAACAGGACTTTGTGGTACGGCTGGGAGGCGATGAGTTTGTTATCATTGGCCAGTGCCAGGATAACAAAACGGTGGATATGATTATTGAGCGATTGAGGAAGGCTTCCCGGGAATTTAATGAAGGCAGTACAAAGCCATACGAGCTGCATTTCAGTATAGGCTATGCGTTGGGGGAGGCAGGAACGGGCGCTACTCTGGATACGTTAATCAATCAGGCTGACCAGATGATGTATGAGAACAAGAGGGAAAGGAAGATGAGGGAGAGCCGGAAAGGTTCTTTACAGGAACAATCTTCCCGAAAAGATGGCTCCTGAGAAAACCAT
This sequence comes from Lachnospiraceae bacterium, assembly GCA_050873745.1. Classification (GTDB taxonomy): domain Bacteria; phylum Bacillota; class Clostridia; order Lachnospirales; family Lachnospiraceae; genus SFDP01. The sequence continues at coordinate 10,402 of JBNMJJ010000019.1, forward strand.
TAGGAAAATTTTGATAAGAAAAATTCAGAAAACCCCTTGACAATGATAAAAACATATTGTAAAATCTGCTATGTTATGAGTTAAGAGTGTGGCAGATATGCCCAGATAGCTCAGTTGGTAGAGCAGAGGACTGAAAATCCTCGTGTCACTGGTTCGATTCCGGTTCTGGGCATCTTTATAATATGTGCGGGTGTAGTTCAATGGTAGAACACTAGCCTTCCAAGCTAGATACGTGGGTTCGATTCCCATCACCCGCTTTTAAAATGTAAACATTGCATTTTAAACTGCAAAACAGAACTTGAAAAAAGTTAAAAAAGTAGTTGACAAAGAAAAGTTTATTTGATATACTAATCAAGTCTGATGCAGACAAAACAATATGCGCGAGTGGCTCAGCGGTGGAGCACAACCTTGCCAAGGTTGGGGTCGCGGGTTCGATCCCCGTCTCGCGCTTTTAAAAAGAGATACAGCTTGGCTGTATCTCTTTTTTTGTTATAGAAAAGCTGTATGGCTGTTTTGTGGATATTTCCCGCCAGTTTGGGCATATGGAAAAAAAGAGCTTTTCTTTGCCCGATTTTTTTCCCAAAAGGCAAGATTAAGCATATAAATAGTTTACATAATTTTGATATTTTCTATATACCGAAAAATATATCCGCAGTGCCCAAAATTCTTTCGTTTTTTAGGCATGGTGGATATATTTTTTTCTATATGGACAATACCATAGCAATGAAGTAAGAAAATGTGGCAAAACAAGCAAGAAAAACAGGATTTTTGGGCATAGAAAGAGAATAATACTGCATATGCCGAAAGAAAAAGGATGTTTATAACATCGATAGTTTTGTGTTATGATTGCATTAAGCATATGAAATTCTAATCTTTCGGTGTAAGCCGTCTATAATCACTTCTTTAGAAAATCTGTGCGAACATATCAATTCAGAGCAGGAGAGGCAGGTACTGAAGCTGTCGGATTTATATGAGCAGCGTGAAGAGGAGTCTATGCTGGAGCTTAAGGTTGAATTTTTGAATATCAACCCGGGCTATAACGAGCAGCTTAAGCAGGCATGTGAAAGCCTGAGAGAATATTGCTTATTTGTGGAAAGAATACGGGAGATTGCCCTAAAGGAGGGTGAAGTGCCGGACAGAAGCGCCAAAAGGAAAATGAGTTACAAATTCTGGTTGCTACCCTGCGAAAATATATCCCCGATATTGAAGGGATTTACAGGGAGATTGTATTCAATGAAGAATACAGAGACTGCAGGATGGAGCAGATTGAAGAATATTATAAGGGATGAAGAGGGAGTAACCAGACCTATTCCCTCCTCATCACAGCTTCCCCCATGCCCAGAAGAATGAATAGCTGGGTTATGTTCATGATTTGCTGAAAACTGAAAATATTATTTACCGTATAGGAAAAAAGGCAGAGTCCACAGACAATACACCAGAGTTTATCGCTTTTAAGATAACGAATAATTGAACTGATGACCATTCCGGCAAAGCTGAAAAGCCCAATTATCCCTGAATTAGCCAAAAGAGTAATCCATTCATTATGGGCATTAGTCAGGGTATGCTGGCCAAACTGCTTGATAACGGTTTTTAACAGAGAAAAATTATCTCCTCCGTACAGGTAGGCCGCCATACCATCCGGCCCTACGCCTGTGAACCTGTGGAGTAAATCCTGAGAGAGCCAGGTGGACATACCAGCTCTCCAGGTTCCTCCCCGGGCGCTGCCCCAGTTTTCATCAAAAAGAAAGACAGGCTGATGAGAAAGAGGGCCCAGGCAGCCCGGCATAAGACTGTTGGCAGCCAGCATTATGATATAAACTGCGACTGAGGCAATGGCAAACATCGTTCCTGCCCTCCAAATTCCTTTGATTCCCTCAAAGCACTGCTTACCATACTTTTGGGATTGCAGAAAAAAACAGCAAATCAGAGTAAGCCCCAATGCTGCCCAGAGAAGAGGGGTACCGGTCAGGAGACGATAGAATGGAGTCGGCAGGGTATTTTTATCCGGGAAAAACAGATGGATAATCTGCAAAAAAGCCAGAGCCGCTGAAAACAGAAGCAGCATTTCCCAAAAGCCCATAAACCACAGACGCCGACCTCCGGCCAGCCATCCCATTAAGAGAAGTAAAGCCGCCAGAGCCAGGATGCCGCTTTCACTTCCCTGGACAAGGACAGCCGTAAAGCCGATTACGGAAACCGAGCCCGAAAACAACCGATGAAGAGCAGAGCTTAAGCTCTGGCATTCCTGTCCGGTACAGAGCCAGAATAACCCGCAGCCAAGGGGGAAAACTACGGACCAATATCCGCACAGCCAGTTAATGTTTCCGATGGTAGAGAGAAAAACAGGATTGGTTTTGCTGATGTTTAAACAATTTATACCGTAGCGGTTTAAAACAGCCAGCAGAAAAACCAGAAGGGAGGTCGTCATGATGGTACAGGCCAGCCATTTGATTTCTTTTACCGTTAATAATCTGGAGGTGATAAAATATCCCCCGATTAAGATGAGCTGGGGCAAAAGGCCCATATACCAGCCATCAGTACCAATCAGGGTTTCCTTTTGATAAGGGGAAAAGCAATAAGACAAAATCAGGCCAAAACCATACAAAAGGGCGAATATATCGGTGACAGACAGCTTCTTTTTCAGGCGGTTCAACAATAAAACCTGGCCGGAGAAAACAGGCCGCCTGCTTTTATACCATTTTACTGACAAAATGAATAGATAAAAAATCAGCAAAACAAAAAAACAGCGTACTGCCCAGAGGCTTGCCGTCCAAAAACAGCCAAACTTATCTGAATCGATCTTCCCATATCCTGTCCGCAAATCCAAATAAAGAGGAAGAATGCCTGTCAGGGCGAACAAATAAAGCATCCATACCAGGTGCATTCCTTTTCTTGCGTAATTTAATCCTTTATCCCATAATCTGTCCATTTTTTTCCTGCCGTAAATAGATAAATTTCTTTTATAATAAATTAAATGATTTCAGAAGATAAATCAACCGGGGGAATGAGGATTTTCCAGAAAGGCAGATTGACACTTCTTCCCGTATATTCTATAGTTAGTGTGAGAAGAAGTTCTAATGCTCACGCCAGAGGGCAAAATATTGGTTATGATAAAAAAGGGCTGGCCGTCCAAAAAAGGTTCAACTACGAAACAAGAAAGAAGGAGAAGGCGATGAAAGAAGTAATTTTGAAGAGATTTGCAGAGGTTTTTGGGAAAGACGAAGGAGCAAAGGCTTATTTTGCACCGGGGCGCGTGAATATGATTGGTGAGCATACCGATTATAACGGAGGGCACGTATTTCCTGCGGCCCTGACCATAGGAACCTATGGAGTGGCGAGAAAAAGGCAGGACAACAAGCTGAGATTCTACTCCATGAACTTCGATAAGCTGGGGATAATTGAAGCCTCTCTGGATGATTTAAAGCCTTATAAGGAAGCCGGTTGGACCAACTATCCCAAAGGAGTGA
>JBNMJJ010000020.1:0-13224 GCA_050873745.1 Lachnospiraceae bacterium
ATGGATGGATTCCCGAGTGGCCAAAGGGGGCAGACTGTAAATCTGTTGGCACCGCCTTCGAAGGTTCGAATCCTTCTCCATCCATTTAACTTAATAACGCGGGGTGGAGCAGTCTGGAAGCTCGTCGGGCTCATAACCCGAAGGTCATAGGTTCAAATCCTGTCCCCGCTACTAACGCTTATTAGCGTGTATGCCCAGATAGCTCAGTTGGTAGAGCAGAGGACTGAAAATCCTCGTGTCACTGGTTCGATTCCGGTTCTGGGCATCTTTTATTAATTAAATATGGGGTATTAGCTCAGTCGGTAGAGCACTTGACTTTTAATCAAGTTGTCCGGGGTTCGAATCCCCGATGCCTCATTAGGAGAAAAGCTTCAAAATACTGAAATTACAGTATTTTGGAGCTTTTTTGATGAAGGAAATGGACTCATAAGCAATAAAGAAAAGTTTTTGGTGTAAAATTTGATAAAAACTCCTGAATGTGAGAAAGTGGATTTACAAAAAACGGAATAACTGTTGTTATAGTTGCGATATTTTACATCCATATTTAAAAAAAAGATATTCAAATTTCTGCCTTGCTACTAATACATAGAATATCTATAATTACTGTGGTTGTTTTATGGGCAGTTTCTCATGCTCTTTTGCTATGTCTATAGAAATACGGTCTACATATTTAATTACTTCCAACCAGTTATTTCGTTTGATGAGAAGGTTAATTTCTCCCAATTCATTTCTAACAGGTTTTGGAAGATAGATGTAGACAAGAGAATAGCAAGAGGAATATTCGGAAAGAGCGTCCTCCGTTTGTAGATGACAGGCTTTATTAAAAGCCGGCAGAAATTTTTCAAATAGTTCACGCTTGTGCAAAATGGATTGTTCATAAAATTTTTGCTCTAGTTCCATCTTTTTCAATTTGTACTGGTGGCGATTGTTGATTATAGCAACAAAGATTGGTGCAAGAATAGTGTGGTGTATTGGAATACCCAAAGCCAGTCATGCAGATGTCAGAATTAAGGGAAATGGGATTTCCGGAAGCGCGAGCATATAGTAACAAAAATTAAAATTTTGTTTAGAAACTTGATATGACCAAATCAAATAGCCCAATTTTATTTGACACGGCGGGATTTGAACGATATAGGCTTGATTTAATCCATCAGGAGAAGAAGCAAATAAAATAGTGAGAGTTATATAAGTTTTGGAGCAAAGGGACAGGGAAGGAATTTTGAGTTTATAAAAAGCCTGGAAAAATTATTTTCTCCAGGCTTTTTAAATATGGTATTTTTAGTGGACAATAGATGAAATAGCTTTATTCCAAAATCATTGCAATAGCATTTTCCAAGGCTGTTTCGCTGACAGCGCCAATAGAATAGGCTGCCAATTCGCCTTTTGTATTGATTAAATAGGTGGTAGGAATGGAATATACACCATAGGTGTAGGCCCCATCACTGTCGCTGTCATAAAACACAGGAAAGGTGTAGCCGTTATCGGAGACAAAAGCTGATGCGCTTTCTACCGTTTCGGAAGAGCCATCGGTGAGGTTGACCATTAGAAACTGTACCTGTTCACCGTATTTTTGATACATATTTTCGAAGCCGGGCATTTCACTTTTACAGGGGCCGCACCAGCTTGCCCAGAAATTGAGGACAATGGGTTTGCCCAAGTAGTCGGATAATTTAACCTGATTTCCGGAAGCATCATATACGGTAAAATCAGGAGCCGCCTGGAGTTCTTCTTTAGTGTCAGCAGCGTTCTGTTCGGAGCCATTATTTGTTGTAGCAGCTTCCGTCGAAGAGGATTCATTTTCCCCTGTGCTGCTTTCAGAAGCAGAAGCTTCCGTTTTTGAAGAGGGACTGGTCTGAACGAAGGAATCCAACTGAACATCTTTGGTTAAGGTATTGTAGAGAAAACCTGCGCCTCCAATGAGTAAAACAAAAACTAAAATGTAAATAACAACGATACGATTATTTTTCAACTGTCTGTTTCCTTTCTTAATTAAATTTTTAGATTATGGTTAAATTATCTTAGATAAAGCTTAACATATTTAACAGGCGTCCGAGGGTTCCAGTGGCCATCATAATTCCTACCAGAATTAAAAAGCAGCCCGATATAGTATTGACGATTGTATAATTTTTCTTAATTAAGTCAAATACCGTTTTTAATTTTTGTATCAGAATAGCACTGAGAATAAAAGGGATTCCCAATCCAAGGGAGTAGCATAAAAGCATCAGCATGCCGGTAGGTGCATGTCCCCGCTGTGAGGCAAGCACAAGTGCAGAACCAAGGAATGCCCCTACACAGGGAGTCCATCCGATGGAAAAAACAATACCAAAGACAAACAGGGAAAAGAAATTCAGGTTATCCATCTTCATGGTGATTTTACTTCCTTTAAAAAGGGAGAGCTTAAAAACACCGAGAAAGTTCAGTCCAAAAAAGATAACGATAATTCCACAGACAATATTTACTATCTTCTGGTGGGTAATAAGAAAACTTCCCAGAGTGCCGGCCAGTGCGCCAAGAACCATAAAAACAAGAGTGAAGCCCAGAACAAAACCTATGGCGCCAATGACCGTTTTGCGGGTATCCTTGCTTTCTCCTCCGGCAAAATAAGAAATATATATTGGCAGCATAGGCAGAAGGCAGGGGGAAATAAAAGTAATAATTCCTTCTAAAAATGAAATAAATAAGTACATATACTTCTCCAATTTATTTATAATTATAATAATACGAGAATACAAATTTCCTTTTGGAAAAACAGTGATAAAGTCACAAAATGATTTTGCTTTCTGCAGGGAATGGGTTATAATAAAAAAATAGAAAATTTGTATAATTTTCTGGCTGTGCAGGAATAGAACGGTTAGATAATTATATTATGGTAAAAGAGGAAAAATGATTAAAGTAATTGCTACTGATATGGATGGCACCTTGCTGAACAATGAGCATGCCGTTTCCGAAAGAACAATAGAGGTTATCAAGCGGGCCTGTGATAAGGGTTTTCGTTTTATGGTTGTAACCGGCAGAAATTTTGTCAGTGCCTGGCAGGAATTGAAGGATACAGGACTGGTATGTGATTATATTTTAAGCAGTGGGGCTGAGATTAGGAATCCTGCAGGGGAAAGTATTTTAAAAATCAGTATACCTTTGGAGGACTGTGCTTTTGTCAATGAAGTGATGAGAAAGCATTCCATTGGAGGAATGTTTTGTACGGAAGAAAAGAATTATATGGTGGGCACCTGGGAAGAAGTGGACAGGGGGATTTTGTATTTCATCCATTTTTTTCATTCTAACTTAAGTATGGAAGAGTTGAAGAAAACGAAGCTTTACGACCAGATGTGGGAGAAAACGAAGGCGGTTTCGTCTTTTGAGGAATTGATTAAGGAACAAAAAGAGTTGAATAAGATATTCCTGACGGATACGGATTATGAAAAGCTGGGACGGATAAAGAAGGAACTGGAAAAGAATAAAGATATTGCGGTAACTTCTTCTTTTATTAACAATGTTGAGATAACGAATATAAAGGCGCAGAAGGGACCCATATTAAAAGAATATATTGAATCTCTTGGTTATCGTATGGATGAGGTTATGGTGTTGGGAGACAGTTTGAATGACTATTCTATGATGTGCATGGATTTTGGGGCTACAATAGCCATGGCAAATGCGGATGAGGAGATTAAGGCTGTGGCCAAATATATCACCAGGTCTAATGAAGAGGACGGGGTAGCCTATGCAGTGGAAGAGATGATGAGAAGGTATGGAGGGTAAAAATGGTAAAGCATATCATTATGTGGCAGTTAAAAGAAGAGCTGACGGGGGAAGAAAAAGCAGCAATAAAGAAAGGAATCAAGGAGGGATTGGAAAGCCTTAAGAATCAGATTCCGGGGCTTTTGGATATTCATGTGCAGATTGACTGTCTGGAGACATCCAGTGCGGATGCCCTGTTAGATTCTGTTTTTACCGATAAAGAGGCACTGGAAGGATATGCGAAGCATCCTGAGCATGTGGCGGTAGCGGACGGTAAGATACGTCCATTTATTAAAACAAGAATATGTATGGACTATGAGGTGTAAAAAATTCCAAAATCTGCCGATAAAATAAGTGTAAAAGGATTTACATATCAGGCAAAGGAGGGCTTTATACGAATGAGTAAAATAGGCGCATATGGAATCTATCAGAATAATCTTTTTGACAGAACTTTACAGAACAAAAAGACACAGGAAACGAAGAAAGCAAAGAATGCCAGCCAGACGAAGGAGCTTAACTTAAGCGATGCTGCGAAGGAGCTTTTGGAAAAGCTGAAAAAGACTTACGGAAATATGGATTTTATCGTGGCAGATTATGGCTCCCAAAAAGAGGCAGAGGAATATCTGGCTAGAGGAAACAAGGAATACAGCGTTTTAATTGAGCCGGATATTTTGGAAGAGATGGCAGCGGACGAGTCGGTTAAGGAGGAATACCTGGGAAAGATTGACGGTGCTACCAATCAGTTGCAGCAGATGGTTAAGCAGTTGGGAGATAAGGCAGATGAAGTAACCCATATGGGTATTTCTATTTCCAAGGATGGTGGAGTGTCCTTCTTTGCAGAGCTGGAAAAGATGAGTGAGAAGCAGAGAGAACTAATCCAGCAGTCCAGAGAGGATAGGAGAACTGAAGCGAAAGAAGCACAGAGGAAGGGTGAAAATCTGGGTTCTGACAGAGTTAAACGGACGAAGGTGTATGCTGATTCAACGAAAGAGTTGTTAGAGAAGATTCAAAATTTGGATTGGAGCCGGGTTAGGGCAGAAGAAGTGCAGCATACGGGGACGAGATTTAATTTGACTGTCTGAGGTAGAGCGAATATAAATAATTGTTCATAAAAAGTTCATTTTATGTTTGTTGTATGTTTGGTTCTATCAGTGTATATTATAAGTAGGAAAACAAAATTTTCTAGGAGAGATGCCTACCGAAAGGTGAAGTAAAGGTGAATGGGACGGCTCATTTTCTCTATTGGGGGACTCGAAACTACCATAGCATATGCCTGTTATACAGGACGCTGTCCAACAAAATAAGTTTTACAAAGCGTCTAGTTGATAAAGCTGGACGCTTTTTCTTTGGAGACAATTATGCTTACAAAAGAAGATTTATTAGAATTAGACAGTGCGCCATTGATAAAAGATGTCTCATTAGAATTATATAGAGAGTTTTCACTTGCCTATCTTCTTCCAAGAAAGTTTTTGTATCACTTTTCAGATGGCACTACCATTAACGTAGAATTTGAAGAGTGGGGAATATACCATATGTTGAGTATTCAACATGTGAATAACAGAATAAAGAACAAAACATTTTTTAAGAAAATCGAAGAGGGATTATCTTTTGCGGACTTTAAAACTGATAATGCAATAAAAGAAAGATTTAAAAAGCAAAAGAAAAGAATTGCCATGTTTGCCTGTACTTATAATACATTAAGAAAAGGTCAAGCATTTTATATACCGTCTGGAAAAGTTAAAAATACCAATGATGTTAAGATTGACTATATTATGTATCGTACTCTGCATAACAATAGCGGTAACAATAATGGAAATATGAATGGTATGAATGTAGGCATTAGATTCGAAAATGGTAAATATGTACCTCTTACAATTTTAATATCAAAACAATCCGGACTTATGGATTATGTTGATATAGAAAATTTTAAATTAGTTGAGAAGTTAGAAATACTGGATGGTCCGGGGAATATGATAGAAACGATAAGTTATGCATTAGCTAATAAAGATGTTGCCGATTGAATAGTGTCTTGTTTTCATATTATTATATAATATATACAATGGAAAATTTATGGCAAAAAGGGCAATTATTCCAGTAGTGGAAATGATTGCCCTTTCTAAAATCAGCTCAATGTGTTAAAATTTATCCTGTAGCTTGTGGATAGGATGAACGGACTCAGGATACACAGGGCGGTACTGTAATTGTCGAGGTAAAGAATTGTGACAATTCAGCCGATAAAATAAGAAGATAATAAAACTAAAGAAAAAACCAGGGAAGGTTGGAGAATATCATGGAAGATAGAAGAGTAGAAACGAAAATTTATTAATTGTATTTATATGGTACAGAATAAATTTTCGTTTCTACTTTTTTTGCCGACTTTCGCAAAATAAGGGGTAAAGATGAACGTTGCACTCATTTTAGCAGGGGGAATAGATTTTCGTTTTAAAATGAACATTCCCAAACAGTTTGTAAATGTGAATAACAGGCCTGTAATTGTGTATACACTGGAGATTTTCCAGAGGCATCCGGATATTGATGAGATTATTGTCACCTGTCTGGATGGTTGGCAGGAAATGGTCCGGGTATATGGTAAACAGTTCAATATTACCAAGCTGAAGGCTATTTTACCGGGTGGGAAGAATGCACAGGAATCCACCTATCATGGGTTGGATTATCTTAAGGAGAAAATGGGGCGGGGGGATATTGTCGTTATTCATGATGCCATCCGGCCAATGGTTTCCGAAGAAATCATCAGTAAAAGTATGCAGATGTGCCGGAAAAAGGGAAACGGCGTGGCAGCTACTTATATCATGGATTCCATTATGCACTCGCAAAACGGTGTGGAAGGCAATAAAACCATTAGCCGGTACGAGATTATGAAGGTACAGACCCCGCAGTCCTTTGATTTTCAGAATATCTGGGAGCTGCACCAAAGGGCCGTTAAGGAGAATAAGCTGGGAGCCTGGGACAATAGCACACTTCTTAGCAATTTGGGGGAGACCGTTTATTTTTCAGAAGGTTCGGATTTGAATCTGAAAATAAATACCACCGAAGATATTGAAATGTTTAAGGCCCTGTATCAGATGGAGCACCCCGAAGAGCAGGTATGAGAAGTTTGCGCTGAGACACCGCAAACACTGCAAACATAATATGAACACCGAGGATACTTATGAATATTGCGATAATTCTGGCTGGTGGTTCCGGCAGCAGGACTGCCCAGGACATCCCAAAACAATTTATTAATATCTACGAAAAACCACTGATTGTTTATACTCTGGAGAATTTTGAAAAGCATCCGGATATAGACGGTATTTTGGTGGTCTGTCTGGATGGCTGGCATGAGATTCTGAAGGCCTATGCCAGACAGTATGGTATAAGTAAGCTAAAGTGGATTATCCAGGGGGGAAGGGATGGACAGGAATCCATCCAGAAGGGTGTGGAAGCGCTGAAGGACGTTTGCCACAAAGAGGATATTGTTCTGATACATGACGGTATCCGCCCCTATCTTGTTGATGAGGTAATTACTGATGCAGTTTCTGTTTGTAAGAAGTACGGTTCCGGACTGAGCGCCATCCGCTGTCAGGAAACTGTAGTAAGAACGGATGACGGCATATCTGGGAATGAGGATATTCACCGCAGTGAAATTATGCGGGTGCAGACGCCGCAAGCCTATACTTACGGCAAGGCTGCCTGGGCCTACAGGGAAGCGGAAAAAAGAGGGATAACCGGAGAGGTATACATCAACACATTAATGATTCACCTGGGGGAGAGGGTTTACTTCTCCAGAGGGTCGGAGAGAAATATCAAGATTACTACGGCGGAGGATATAGAGGTATTCAAAGCCCTTTTGAATATGAAAAAAGAGAGCTGGATGAAATAGAGGGATGAAAGTAATTATATTGGCAGGCGGTATGCAAAGTACAATCAACAGTGAAAACGAAGGAATTCCCAAGCCTATGGTAGATTTAGGAGGGAAACCGCTTCTTTGGCATATTATGAAGCATTTTTCACAATATGGTTTGAATGATTTTATTATATGCGGCGGTTATCGGGTGGATATGATTAAGGAATATTTTATGGATTATTATATCTATGCTTCGGATATTACCGTTGATTTGCAGAGTAATAAGGTTGAGATACATAAGAAGCGAACCGAGGATTGGAAGGTTACGATTGTTGACACAGGACTTTTTGCATCTACGGGTAAGCGAGTGAGCCTGGTTCGCAAATATATCGACGATGAGGAATTTTTTGTGACTTACGGCGACTGTCTCTCTGATATTAACCTGCTTGAATTACTGCGGGAGCACAGAAAAAACGGCAAAGCAGCAACTTTAGCTATGGCAAAGCCCACAGGAAGAAACAAACTGCTCCCGATTGATGAAAAAGGAAATATTCGATATGACCAGGCAGAAGGTATGGTTTCGGAAGGTGCATGGGTAAATGCAGATTGTTTTGTTTTTGACAGACGGATATTCGATTATCTGGAAGAGAATGCAGATTTGGAAACACAACTTTTTGTAGCGCTTTCTGAGCAGCAGCAGGTGGCATCGTATAAACACAGGGGATTCTGGAGTTCTATTGAGACCAAAAGAGATTTGAAAAATGTGGAAGGACTTTGGGATGCCAAAGAAGCGCCATGGATAAAAGGCGAAAGTACGGTGTAGAGGAAGAAGAGAATGAAGGTTGTTATCCTGGCAGGAGGAAAAGGAACACGAATCAGTGAAGAATCATATTTAAAACCAAAACCGATGATAGAGATAGGGGGCAGACCCATTCTCTGGCATATTATGAAAACCTATTCGTATTATGGTTTCAATGAGTTTATTATTTGCTGTGGTTATAAAGGACAGCTAATAAAGGAATATTTTATTCATTACTATATGTACCAATCGGACAGTACGTTCTTTCTGGAGAATCAAAAGGTAAAAGTGCATGAAAGTCATGTGGAGCCCTGGAAAGTAACATTAGTTAATACAGGATTGGAAACCTTAACGGCAGGAAGGCTGTTGAAAGTTAAGGAATATATAGAGGATGAAGAATTTTTATTGACCTATGGCGACGGTGTTTCCGATGTGGATATTAATAAAGTGATAGAGTTTCATCATAAAAATGGTAAAATTGCAACAATTACAACCACACAGCCATCCGGGAGATTTGGAGCGCTTAAAATCAATAAAGATACCAGTCAGGTAGAAGGGTTTAAAGAAAAAGCCAGAGAAGACCAGGCATGGGTGAATGCCGGATTTATGGTGTTTAACCGAAAAATTTTTGATTATCTCGGTGACGGCAGTGAGATGTTGGAATCAGGACCTCTGGAACTTGTAGCTGCGGAAGGTGAAATGACTGCGTACAGACATGAAGGTTTTTGGTCGCCGATGGATACTCTTCGGGACAAATACTATTTGGAAAATTTGTGGGAGAGTGGAAAGGCACCGTGGAAAGTGTGGAAGGAACGAAAAACGGAGGAAGCAGATGTTTGAAAATATGTCTGAGTTAGAAGCAAGGGAAAATATACTGAAACAGGTTCAGGAGTATTGCAGAAAATACCACAAGCAAAAAGAATATAAGACCGGTGACAGAATCCCTTACGCTTCCAGAGTTTATGACAGCCGGGAAATGGTGAATCTGGTGGACAGTGCATTGGAATTTTGGCTGACCTCGGGACGATATACGGATGAATTTGAGAAGGGGCTGTCCGAATATTTGGGAGTAAGGTTCTGCTCTCTGGTAAACTCCGGTTCTTCCGCAAATTTATTGGCATTTATGGCGTTGACGTCGCCTCTGTTGGGAGAAAGACAGATAAAGCGGGGTGATGAGGTAATCACTGTTGCAGCCGGTTTTCCCACCACGGTGGCTCCCATTGTTCAGTACGGAGCAGTTCCTGTATTCGTGGATATTACCATTCCCCAATATAATATAGATACGACTATGTTAGAAGCGGCAGTGACCGATAAAACAAAAGCGGTTATGCTTGCACATACATTAGGAAATCCCTTTGATTTAAAGGCGGTTAAAGCATTTTGTGATAAACATCGGTTATGGCTGGTGGAAGATAACTGTGATGCGTTGGGAACACAGTATGAATTAGAGGATGAATGGCATTTTTCAGGTACGATAGGTGATATTGGAACCTCCAGCTTCTATCCGCCCCATCATATGACGATGGGAGAGGGAGGAGCAGTTTACACGAATAATTCGCTTTTACATAGAATTATTCGTTCCCTCAGAGACTGGGGAAGAGACTGCATATGCCCTTCTGGTCAGGATAATAAGTGTGGGCATCGGTTTGACAGACAATACGGAGAGCTTCCTATGGGATATGACCATAAGTATGTTTATTCCCATTTTGGATATAACCTTAAGGCAACAGATTTACAGGCAGCAGTAGGCTGCGCACAGCTTGAAAAAATGCCTGGTTTTGTGGAGCGCAGACGGGCTAACTTCGAAAGATTATATAAGGGATTAAAAGATTTGGAGGATGAATTTATTCTACCGAAGGCATGTGAACGCGCAAAGCCAAGTTGGTTCGGATTTTTACTTACCTGCCGTGAGGGCGTTGAGAGAAACAGAATCGTCCGAAGTCTGGAGGAACAGGGCGTACAGACGAGAATGCTTTTTGCGGGTAATTTAATCAAGCATCCCTGCTTTGATGATATACGTTCGCAGCAAAACGCATATCGGGTAGTTGGTGAGTTAAAAAACACGGACAGGATTATGAATAATACATTTTGGGTTGGTGTATATCCGGGAATGACAGAGAAAATGATTGATTATATGATTGAGGCAATTCATGGAGCTGTCTTGGCATAAAACAGGAGAAAAATACCATGGATATAACATTTTTTAAGGATAAACGGGTGCTGGTAACAGGACATACTGGATTTAAAGGAGCCTGGATGTGCGAAGAACTGCTGCTGGCAGGGGCACAGGTGACGGGTTATGCTTTAAAACCGATGACGGAGGCACCTTTATTCGACAGCCTTTTACTGGCAGAGCAAATGGATTCAAGAACAGGTGACATCCGTGATTTAGAGCATTTACTGAAGGTTTTTCGAGAGAAAAAGCCTGAGATTGTCATTCATATGGCGGCACAGCCGCTTGTAAGAGAATCTTATGAAAATCCGGTCTATACTTATGACGTCAATGTGATGGGTACGGTGAACGTGTTGGAATGTATTCGCTTGACGGACTCCGTAAAATCCTTTGTTAATGTCACCACGGACAAGGTATATAAAAACAGAGAGTGGGAATGGGGATACCGGGAAAATGAAGAATTGAATGGATATGACCCCTATTCTAACTCAAAATCCTGTTCGGAGTTGGTTACGGACAGTTATAAACAATCCTTTTTTACGGATAGGGAAATTGCCGTTTCTACCATGCGGGCAGGAAATGTAATTGGCGGAAGAGATTATGCGGCGGACAGAATCATTCCGGATTGCATCAGGGCAGCAGGAAAAGGGAAGGACATTATTATTCGAAATCCCTATGCCACAAGACCCTTCCAACACGTTCTGGAACCGGTGACGGCATATTTGATGGTGGCAGCCGGCCAGTACATGGATAAAGAAGCGGCAGGCAGCTATAATGTAGGGCCGGATGAAGGAGACTGTATAACGGCAGGAGAGCTGGCAGAATTGTTTTGCGAAATATGGGAAAAACAAACCGGTCATAAAGTCAACTGGATTAATCAGCATGACGGAGGACCACATGAAGCAGGATATTTGAAGCTGGATTGTTCAAAGCTGAAAAAAAGATTTGCCTGGCAGCCGAAATGGAAGATAAGGACAGCGGTGGAAAAGAGTATTGAAATGTATACCTGTTTAAATCAAGACTTACACACTTGTATTTTGGAACAAATAAAGGAATATTGCGGGATATGATTCAGAAAATCTTGTTGACCGGCGGCAGTGGTTTCGTTGGCAAAAATGTAAAAGAATATTTGGAGCAGAAGAAATATACCGTATACGCCCCTACCAGCCGTCAACTGGACTGTATTGATGAGAATGCGGTGAAAGAGCATCTCCAGTCGAACCATTATGATGTTGTTCTGCACTTTGCCGTTTATGGAGATGGAAAGGATTCTGCCAGGGATGGGAATAAGATACTGGAGTATAATTTAAGGATATTCTCTAATTTTGCCAAATGTTCTGATTCGTATGGAAAAATGATTTATACCGGTTCGGGAGCGGAATACGATAAGCGCTATCCGATAGAGATGGTAAAAGAAGAGGATTTGGCAAGGCATACGATTCCTACAGACCAGTATGGACTGATGAAATATATTGTGAACCAGATGATTGAGGCAAGTGATAACATTTATAATCTGCGGCTCTTTGGTATTTTTGGGAAATATGAATACTGGAAAACGAAATTCATTTCCAATTTATGTTGCAAATCCTTAAAGGGACTGCCTTTGTCACTGAGGAAGAACTGTTATTTTGATTATTTATGGATTGATGATTTTTGCAGAATGCTGGAAGGCTTTATCCGTTTGGAGAAACCCCAGTATCAAGTTTATAATGCGGTGCGGGGAGAACGTATTGATTTACTCAGCCTGGCCAGGGCTGTCAACGAAATAGCTGATACCAGACAGGAAATTATTGTTTGTCAGGAAGGATATGCAAACGAATATACGGCAGATAACAGCCGGATTCTGAAGGAACTGCCAAAGATGAGGTTTACGGATATTAAAGAATCCGTCAGTGCATTATATAGCTGGTATAAGCTGCACCAGAATGAAATAGATGTTTATTCACTGATTTATGGGTAGAGATATGTTGCTTGAAGATTTATTGCTTGAAGAAAATTTAAATATCAGAGCTGCTATAGAACGGCTGGAAAATGTCAGGTGCAAGGTGGTTTATGTTATACGGGAAGGTAAGCTGATTGCATCTGTTTCTGATGGTGATGTCAGGCGTTATATGCTTCAGGAAGGTAAGGCCGATTTGCCGATTAAGCACATTGCAAATTATAATCCGACGTTTTTATTACGTTATGAGAAGGAAAAATTGGATGAAATTTTTGGAAGGTCAGAAGTATATTCAATCCCTATCGTAAACTATAACCATGAAGTGGTGGAGGTTATTTTCAGGGACGGCCACCGAATTAAGCGGGAGTATTCCCTGAACTGCCCGGTGGTGATGATGGCAGGAGGCAAGGGAACCAGATTATATCCCTATACTCAGATTCTTCCGAAGGCCCTGATTCCTATTGGGGAAATCCCTATTTCCGAAAGAATTATGTCCAACTTCACCAGCTATGGCTGTACACGTTTTTTTATGATTGTCAATCATAAAAAGAATATGATACAGGCATATTTTGACGGTGCAGAAAGCCGGTATGACATCACATATATTGAAGAAGACAAGCCTCTGGGAACAGGAGGCGGCCTGTATCTGCTAATGGATAGCATTGAACAGGATTTCTTCCTTGTCAACTGCGATATTATTATTGATGCAGATTATAATGAAATCTATATGTACC
>JBNMJJ010000021.1:0-13019 GCA_050873745.1 Lachnospiraceae bacterium
ATATTAACAGCCTGGGCAAAGGGGGAGCCGAGAGGGTGGTGAGCCTTCTGGTTCCCCGGTTTGTGCAGGATAATGTGGAGGTGGTAGTAGCCACCGAATGGGAGGAAAAAGAAGAATATCCCCTGGATGAAAAAGCCAGACGGGTTCATGCAGGTCTTTCGGCCAGAGAAGAGAAGGCTTCTGTTTTGCAGAAGCAGTATTTCCGGGTGCGGAATCTGCGGCGTATCATCAGTAAGGAAAAACCGGACATTATTCTTTCTTTTTGCGTAAAGGCTAATTACCGGGCCATTATGGCTTCTCTGGGAATGGATATACCGGTGGTGATTTCTGTCCGCAACGACCCGAAGGTGGATTATGTGGGCGGGACGAAGCCTCT
Organism: Lachnospiraceae bacterium; assembly: GCA_050873745.1. Classification (GTDB taxonomy): domain Bacteria; phylum Bacillota; class Clostridia; order Lachnospirales; family Lachnospiraceae; genus SFDP01. The sequence goes on from JBNMJJ010000021.1 coordinate 377, forward strand.
TATGAACCGGATGTTGCTGAACCGGGCGGCGGGCTGTGTGTTTCAGACCCAGGAGGCCAGAGAGTTTTTTGACCTTTCTTTACAGCGAAAATCCACCATTATCTGTAATCCCGTCAACGAAAAATATTTAAAGGCGGAGCGGAAGCCGGCGGCGAAAAAGATACTCTATGTGGGCCGGATTGTGGAGCAGAAGAATCCCATGCTGCTGGTGAAGGCTTTTGAAGAGCTGCTGCAGCAATATCCGGATTACCACCTGTACTTTTACGGGGAGGGGCTGGAGGACGATTCTTTGGAAAAAATCCTTAAGTACCTTGAAGAACCCCTGCCGGAAAGAAAGCGAGCAAAAGAAAATATTCATTTTATGGGTCTTAGCGATGCTCTGGAGAAAGAGATGGCAGACGGAGCCATGTTCGTTTTACCCTCCAATTATGAGGGAATGCCCAACGCCCTGATGGAGGCCATGGCTCTGGGCCTGCCGGTAATCAGTACAGACTGTCCCTGCGGAGGAAGCCGCTACTGGATAAGCCAGGGGGAAACGGGGCTGCTGACGCCGGTGGGAGAGGCGGATAAGCTGACTCAGGCCATGGAGTGGTATATTTCCCACCCGGACAGGGCCGAAATAATGGGAATAAATGCCAGACGGCGGCTGAGGGAGGCCGCTTTGGAGCAGGTATATGAGCAGTGGAAAAATTACCTGAACCATGTTATCATAGGGAAAAATCAGACCCGATAGGGAAAAAGTAAGGAAGCGGCCGCCAAATCAGCCACCGGGCGGCGAAGGGAAGAGGTAAATGGAAGAAAACAGATGGGGAAAAGGAAGAGAGAGCCTTCTGGCAGCAGCCATTTTTCTGGTTATCACCCTGGGCTTTTACTTCATGTTATTCTGGGAGTTTACGCCAATATTCGGTATTAATGATGATTGGACGGTATATATGGTTCTTTCCGGAAGCTATCTGGGAGAGCCGGACCCTTATGTACTCTTCTTCCTCTATCCTTTGGCCTGGCTAATCAGCTTTCTGTATAAAATTACCGCAGCCATTCCCTGGTACGGGCTTTTGCTGCAGGGCTGTTTTATTCTCAGCGGTTTCTGGCTGTTTTACCGGTTTTTTATGAGGCTTAAGGGGAGAGGAAGAAAGGTGCTTCTTAGCAGCTTTGCGCTGATTCTATTCTATCTCTCCAATTTGCAGACACTGATTGCCATCCAGTACACCCATTCGGCAGCAGTCTGCGGCGGGGCGGCAGCCTTTTTGTTTTTACCTCAGAAACAAAGGATAAAGACTGGAAGGGATTTTTATGGGCTAATCTGCCTGCCCTTTTTATGGCGGCACTGGCCCTTAGCATCCGAAAGAATGCGGCCTTTATGTGCCTTCCCATAGCCGGAATGCTGTTTTTGGCCAAGTGGTGGATAGAAGAGAAAAAAATCAACCTGGAGGTGTTGAAAAAATACGGCGGATTTGCAGCGGCCCTGTTAATTACCATGGGAGCCCTGCTTCTTACCCAGGAAATTGCCTATTCTTCCCCGGAATGGTCGGAGTATGCCAGGGTAAACTACTACCGGGAAAAGGTGGTGGATTTCTATGGCATCCCCAGCTATGAGATGATGGCGGATGTGGCGGAAAAAATCGGTATGTCCGAAGAACAGTACAATATTAGCTGTGATGTACTGAATTTTTACACGGGAAATATTCCTCATTCCCGGTTTTTTCAGATAATGATGGAGAGAAGTAAGGCGGTTTACGATGAGGCCCATCCTTTTGGCGTAAGGGTTAAGGAGGCCAATGAGCAGATGCTGAACTCTTTACTGGCCGGGGATTTGGCTCCTCAGAATCAAATTGTGATGCTTTTGGGCGCAGGAATGCTTGTGCTGTTTCTTCTTGCCGGGGAGGGCAGGGGAATCATTACCCTGCTGGCCTGGCTCTTTGGACGTTTTTTTGCCTGGTATTATATTTTATTTAACGGGCGTTTCCCATTAAGAATACCTCAGTGCCTGTTCAGTATTGATGTGATGGCGTTGTTGGGCATTGGACTGTATTTTGGCGGGCTTCTCTGGAGCCTGGAGGGAAGGAAAAAGAGAATTTTACAGGCAGCGGCAGCCGTTTTTGCAGGGCTGTTCTGTATCATCAGCTATAAGGGAATTGAGAGAGTTGGTGGGAGCGATGATTATGTGGATATTTTTCAGGACAGATGGTATGGGGTAAAGGAATACTGTATGAATCATCCCGAAAATATGTATCTGCTGAACGGCGGTTCCCAGACCCTGTATTATTTCAGCGATGATGTACTGGATACGAATACCATTGGGGGCCTGCAGAATTACTATGCCAATTCCAATTTTTACTCCTTAAGCCCCAATTTCTATAAGAAAACGGGAATAAGGCCGGGAAGTGACGTGGCGGAGGCTTTGTTGGAGCAGGAAAACAATTATTGGATTTACGAAGAAGGATATTTTGACCAGCATAGAAAAACTCTGGATTACTATCTGGAGCGCTACGATACTTTTGCCTATGAGCTGGTGGACACCTTTACCACCGACACCTCCACCTTTGAGGTGTATCGGTTTTTCCGACAGTAAACGTAAAGAGGTTTTGGAGGGCAGTCATTGAATAAGAAGAGAAAAATTGTATTTTATATTGGCAGCCTGACCAAAGGAGGAGCCCAGCGGGTAATGATAAATCTGACGGAGGCCCTGCTGGCCAAGGGGCATCAGGTGGTGCTGGTAACTACCTTTATAGAAGAGGATGAGTACTCTCTGCCCCGGGGAGCGGTCAGAGTCATTTCCGATTTGACTGAGGAGGAGCTGGGCCGCAGCCGAATAGGGAATTTCGGGAAACGTTTTCGGAAGTTAAGGAATATCTGGAAAAAGGAAAAGCCGGATGTGGTGATTTCTTTTATTGGAAAAAATAATATTATGGCTATTTTAACCACACTGGGCCTGCCTATTCCGGTGCTGGCTGCGGTAAGGGGAGAGCCCTCGGAGGAATATTACAGCAGACTGCTGAAATTCTGTGCCTGCAGGCTTTTTCCCCTGGCAGCAGGAGTGATTTTACAGACCCAGGATAGTAAGGCTTTTTTTCCTCCCAGGGTGGTGAAAAAGGCGGTGGTTTTGCCTAATCCCCTGAATCCGGCTTTCTTAGCGGGACAAAGAAGGCCGTCAGAAGAAAAAACGATGGTTATGGTGGGCAGGATTGATGCCAATAAAAATCAGAAACTGGTGATTGACTCCTTTAGTCGATTGGCGGCAGCTTTCCCAGAGGTTTATCTGGAAATCTGGGGAGAGGGAGAAGAGCGGCAGAAGCTGATTTCTTATGTGGACTCACTGGGGCTTAGGGAGCGTATCCGGCTTCCGGGAGCCACCGGTCAGGTAAGGGAAAAGCTGGAACCAGCCAGCCTGTACATCCTTTCCTCCAATACGGAGGGGATGCCCAATTCGCTGATGGAGGCTATGGCTCTGGGCCTTCCGGTTATCAGTACGGACTGTCCCTGCGGCGGCCCCAGGATGCTGATTAATCACGGAGAGAACGGGCTGCTTGTGCCCGTAAAGGATGAGGAGGCTATGACGAAAGCCATTCGTCAGTTGCTGGAGGATGAGGCTTATGCCGAAGGCCTTGGCAGGAAGGCAATGGAAATTCGGGAGAAATTGAATCCGGATAGGGTGAACCGGCAGTGGGAGGAATATATTCTGTCCCCGTGCCGATAGAAGTTTAATCTGTGTAATAAGCTAAGAAGGACGGATAAAGGAAGAGGCATACCTTGGGATGCCACAGAAAGGGAAGCAGGCATGTGTGGAATTGCAGGATTTTGCGGCTGGCAGGGAGGACCTGCGAAAAATAAAGAAGCAGGTTATCGGGATAAGCTGGTTGAGACCATAGAAAAAATGAACAGGCGTATGCTTCACCGGGGCCCCGATGGCGGAGGTTACAGTATAGAAGAGGAAGGAAGTCTGGTGCTGGGCCACAGAAGGCTTTCCATTGTGGACCTCTCTTCCACAGGAACCCAGCCCATGGAATCCCACAGCGGACGCTTCTGTATGGTTTTTAACGGAGAAATCTATAACCATAAGGAACTGCGGAAAAAGCTGGTCAGCGAGGGAAAGGTCAGGGCCTTTCGGGGAACCTCCGATACGGAGGTCTTACTGGAGCTGTTTGAAGCCTGGGGCGTGAAGGAGGCCATCCGTTTCTGCAAGGGGATGTTTGCCATTGCACTCTATGACCGCAGGGAGAAGACCCTTTATTTGTTAAGGGACAGGGTAGGGGAAAAGCCCCTGTATTACGGCTTTGTGAATCAGAGCTTCGTTTTTGCCTCGGAGCTTGGCTGTATTTCCACTATGGAGGGTTTTTCCAACCCCATCAATAAGGGAGTGCTGCCTATCTATTTTATTCATGGCTATATTCCGGCCCCATACTCCATATACGAGGGGATTTATAAGCTGGAGCCGGGAAGCATACTTACCATTAAGGCACCCTTTAAGGAGTATGAAACGGATACCTACTGGTCCATGAGCGAAGCGGCGACGAAGGGAGCTCAAAATCCTTTCAGGGGAAGTGAAGAAGAGGCGGCAAAGGAACTGGAAAGGCTATTGAAGGAGGCTATCAGCGGACAGATGGTGGCGGACGTTCCAGTGGGGGCCTTCCTTTCCTCCGGAATCGACAGTACAACTATTGTGGCCCTGATGCAGTCCTTAAACAGCCAGCCCGTCAGAACCTTTACCATTGGTGTGGAGGACCCACAGTACAACGAGGCGCAGGTGGCAAAGCAGATTGCCGCCCACTTGGGAACCAGACATACGGAGATGTACATTTCCGAGGAGGATGCAAAGAGGGTAATCCCCAGGCTGGCTTATATCTATGGGGAACCCTTTGCGGACAGCTCCCAGATTCCCACCTATCTGGTAAGCAAGCTGACCAGACAGCATGTTACCGTGTCCTTAAGCGGAGATGGAGGAGACGAACTGTTCTGCGGCTACGTTACCTACGATTCCATCGACCGGATTTGGGGGAAAATGAAGAAGGTGCCTTATCCGGTCCGTAAGCTGGTCAGCAGTCTGGTGCTGAAGGCTCCGCTTCCTTTAAGTAAGGTACATCGGACCAAGGCCCATCTGTTAGGGGCAAAGGGGGCGGAAGAGCTGTACGAGCTGTCCAACGAAGAGGAGCCTCTGGCAAAGGAAATCTGTCTGAACAAAACCATGCTGCCCTTTAAATACACCCAGATGAATGCGGATTTTTTACAGGATACACGGCAGAAAATCATGCTGATGGATTTGAAAATGTACCATCCTGACGATATTCTGGTGAAGGTGGACCGGGTGGGAATGGCTGTATCTTTGGAATCCCGTATTCCCATGCTGGACAAGGATGTGGTGGAATTTGCCTGGACCTTGCCCTTAAGCTACAAATACCAGGATGGAATAACGAAGAAAATACTGCGAGATATTCTTTATCAATATGTGCCTAGGGAACTGATGGATTTGCCTAAGAGGGGCTTTTCCATTCCCGTTTCCAGGTGGCTTAAGGAGCCTGAGCTTAAAGCCTGGGCGGAAAGCCTGATAGAGAAAGAAACCTTAAGACGGCAGGGGATTTTGGATGCGGACGTGGTCTGGCAGATTTGGGAGGACTATTTGCATAACGGTCAGTGGAGAATCCAGATTTGGTATATTTTAATGTTCCAGCAGTGGATGTGTGAGAGGATGATAAATTCATGAAGCTTTCCGTCATCGTCAGTGTTTATAATATTGAGGAGTATTTGTCCAGAGCCATTGAGTCGGTCTGCGGCCAGACCTACAGGAATCTGGAGATTATTCTGGTGGATGACGGCTCCACCGATAACAGCGGCAGAATTTGCCATGAGTATGGGAAAAGAGATGACCGGATACGGGTGATTCACAAGCAAAACGGGGGCCTTTCCAGCGCCCGGAATGCAGGGATAGAAGCAGCTTCAGGGGAATACATCACTTTTGTGGACGGGGATGACTGGATTGACGAAACCATGTATCAGGATATGGTGGAGGCTTTGGAGCAGCAGGGGGCCGATTTGGTTATCTGTAACTATAAAGAGGTCAGTCAGCAGGGAATCAGGGACACTTCCAGCAGAGAAATTACCCTTTGGGAGAAAAAAGAAGCCCTGGCGGCCTTCATCCGGGAGGATGAGCGTTACCGTATCGATAATGCAGCCTGGAATAAGCTGTATACCAGAGAGTTGTTGGGGAATTTACGTTTTCCAGAAGGAAAGCTGTTTGAGGACATCGTTTTTACCACCAGACTTATTGCCGCAAGTAAAAAAACGGTCTATCTGCACCAGGCCTACTATAATTATGTAACGGACCGCAGCGCAAGTATTATGAACAGTAAAAAGGTGGAGAGGATTCTGACGGACCAGATTCCCGCCTATCTGGAAAAGGGAAGGTTCTTACAGGAGCAGGGAGAAATGGAACTGTATCGGACGCATCAGTATTTTTTCTGTAAGCGGCTGCTGCTCCATTACCGCCAGGCCGCAGAAGAGAAGCCGGAGGGCTATGAGCGGTTTCTAAAGGAGCTTAGGCAGGTGATTTTAGAACAGGCAGACTGGTCTCTTTATGCAGGCCGCCCGGAATGGAAGGGGGAAGGTCTGCGCCTGAGACTGTTCTGCCTTTCTCCCGTATTTTATCGTTGGTTTAACCGGATAAATGAGGGGCTGGTGATTCCCTGGAAGATAAGAAGAGGCTTTAAAGGGGAAAAAGGAATTATCATCTGCCTTTCCGGGGGCCTGGGAAATCAGATGTTTCAGTATGCCCTCTATCTGTATTACCAGTCCCGGGGAATATCCGTGAAAATAGACGATATTACGGAATATGTTCATGAAAAGAAGAGAAAACCCCAGTTGGATATTTTCCCGCTGCACTATGAGAAGGCCAGCTTGGAGGAAATCTGCCATTGGACCGACGGCTATCTGGATTTTCCCGCCCGCATCCGCCGGAAGCTGACAGGAAGAAGAACCAGACTCTATGAGGATAAGCAGCGCTTTGACCCTCAGGTGCTTAAGCTGGAGGATGCTTATCTCTATGGCTGGTGGCAGAGTGAAAAATATTTTCAGTCGGTGGAAGGGCAGGTGCGTGAAGCCTTCCGTTTTCCCACAGACCATTTGACCGGAAAAAACGAAGACTATTTGAAGGCCATTTTGAGTAGAGAGTCCGTAGGCGTACATATCCGCCGGGGGGATTACCTGGAGGCGGATGAGCTGTACGGAGGAATCTGCACCCTGGAATATTACCAGAGAGCCATGGAAGAAATGAAAAAGCAGGTGCCCGGCTGTCATTTTTTCCTCTTTACCAATGATGCAGCCTGGGTCGGTCAGAACTTTGGCGATAAGGAAGTAACCGTGGTGGAGGGAAATGATGAAGCCCATGGCTATATGGATATGTTTCTTATGAGCAGATGCAGGCACAATATTATTGCCAACAGCAGCTTTAGCTGGTGGGCAGCTTGGCTTAACGAGAATCCTGATAAAAAAATAATTGCCCCTTCCAGATGGGTGAACGGCCGCAAAATGCCGGATATTTATACCAGCCAGATGCAGACTTGCATTTAAAGGGGGATTTTAGTACACTATTGGTATATATTGCCTTGAAATATATACCAATGGTGTTATTTCATGTATAAGTAGATGAGAGAACAGGAAAAATATGCTAAAAAGAGGGTAATTGATGGTAGAGATAATCAAAAAGCTGTTCAGTATTCTGAGCAAAAGACAGAAACGAAATGTAGGCTGGATGGGGGTAATGATTCTCATCGGAGCGCTATTGGAGACGGTGGGCGTATCTATGATTGTACCCCTGGCACAGGCTATTCTGGATGCAGATAAGCTGGCGGAGAATGAATATGTGATTTGGGTCTGTGAGTTTCTGCAGCTTGAGGATATGAATCAGTTCGTGATTCTGATGCTGGTAGCCGTAATTGCCATTTTTGTGGTTAAAAACGCCTATCTGCTGTTGATGAATTATGTACAGGCCCGGTTTGTAAACAACAATCAGTTTCTGACGGTGAATTATATGCTGGAGGAATACCTGAACCGCCCCTATGAATTCTATTTGAACGCAGATATTCCTACGGTATTCAGAACGGTAGACAGCGATGTGCCAAAGGTGTTCATCGTTCTCTTGGAATTTATCCAGTTGATGACGGAGGTGGTGGTATCTATTTTCCTCTGTGCGGTGCTTCTGGTAGTGGACCCCACCATGACCATTATGATTACGGCTATTTTGATGGGAATGACGGTGATTATTGTAAAGCTGGTGAAGCCCAGACTGAATGCTCTGGGGCAGGAAAATCAGGCTATTCAGGCCAGAATGGGTAAGTGGAGAAACCAGTCCATTTTCGGCATTAAGGAGGTTAAGGTTCTCCATAAAGAAAAATTCTTCGTGGATAATTTTTCCGTATATTCCAGAAAGGGAGCCGACTTAAACAGTAAATACACGGTGTTTAACAATGCCCCCAGGTTATTGATTGAAACCATCTGCATCGGCGGCATTCTTGGCTATATGGCAGTCTGTATCGTGATGGGTTTAAGGCTGACGGATTTGGCTCCTCAGGTTATGGCCTTTGCTGTAGCCGCTATCCGTCTTATGCCCAGTGTAAACCGCATTAACGGCCATGTGACCAATATTGCTTTCTTCGGCCCCAGCGTGGATTTCGTTTATCATAATATTGATTTCCATGATTATAAGGAAGAACGCAGGATAAGCAGAGAAGAGCTTACGGATAAGGCGCCCATTGAAGTAAAGGGTACCATTGCCCTGAATCAGGTTATCTATGCCTATCCCAATACCACCAAATTGATTCTGGATAAGGCCGACATGGTTATCCCCGTGGGAAAATCGGTGGGCATCGTAGGGCCTTCGGGAGCGGGAAAGACCACCGCAGTGGATATTTTAATGGGACTGCTGAAGATTCAGGAGGGAACCATTACCTGTGGGGGACGAAACGTTATGGAAAATTATGCCTCCTGGCTCAGCCATATCGGCTACATTGCCCAGAACATTTACCTGACGGATGATTCCATTCGGGACAACATTGCCTTTGGCGTTAATCGGGAGGAAATTGACGATGCCCGTGTGTGGGAGGTGCTGGAGGAGGCTCAGATGAAGGAGTTTGTGGAAGAACTTCCGGAAGGGCTGAATACTTCCGTAGGAGAGCGGGGAGTGCGTATTTCCGGCGGACAGAGGCAGAGACTGGGGATTGCCAGGGCACTCTACCATAATCCGGAGATTCTGGTTTTTGATGAGGCTACCTCTGCTTTGGATACGGAGACGGAAACCGCTATTATGGAGGCAATCGACAAGTTTCATGGCAGAAAGACCCTGATTATCATTGCCCACCGTTTACGAACCATTGAAAACTGTGACCTGATTTTCCGGGTGGAAAATGGAAAAATCCGGCAGACGACTTTGGACTAAATAGGGAGAAGGGCCTGATAAACGCCGAAAAGGCGGCAGGGTGAGAGAAAAGATGATTGGAACAAAAGTGTTGACGGGGCAGGGTCTGGGTAACCAGTTGTTCTGCTATGTAACGGCCAGATGTATTGCAAAAGAGAGAGGGGAGGACTTTGCCCTTTTGGGCGGGGAGACCCTTGCCAACAATGCCCACAGTAGCTGCGGCCTGTATTTTATGGATTTGGATTTGGGAAAGAAGGCTGCCAGAGAGGACTTTAAGCAGACCTATTGGGAAAAAGAGGACAGGCTTTATCTGGGAAATTCCAGCCACGATTTGACCCATGGGGCTTATGTGGCGGGGGCTGACCCGGGAATGTACCAGGTGCCAAAGGACACTCTGCTGATGGGGAATATGCAGGCTGAAGCCTATTATTTAAAGTATAAGGATGAGATAAAGGAATGGCTTAAGGTAAAGCCGGAATATGACTGCTATGATTACAGTCAGGAGGATTTGTGTATTCTTCATCTGCGCTGTACGGATTATATGGACTGCCCTGAATTATTCGTAAAGAAGTCCTACTGGAAGCAGGGAATGGCCAATATGAGAAAGATTAATCCCCAGATGCGGTTTATGATTATCACCAACGATGTGAAGGAGGCCAATAAGATTTTACCGGATATTCCTGCCTGTAATTTTGATTTGGCGAAGGATTACTCCATTATTAAAAATGCAAAATATTTATTGCTGGCGAACTCTTCTTTCACCTATTTTCCGGCCTTTACCAGTGAGACGGTAAAATATATTATCGCCCCTAAGTACTGGGCCAGGCATAACGTATCTGACGGTTACTGGGCTTCGGAGCAGAATATTTATACAGGTTTTCATTATCAGGACAGAAAGGGAAGGATTTTTACCGCAGAAGAATGCCGTAGGGAGTTGGAGGAATATAAGAAAACCTCCAGAACCTACAGCCGTTTGAACCAGCGTCCGGCAGGGCTTACCCTGTTGAAAATGAAGTTGGAGTGCAGAACCAGATTCAGCCTTTATCAAATGATGAGAATCTATCGTTCCGTTTTACGAAGACTTCGGCTGGCAGGAGGAAAAGAACGGTAGAAGGAAGTTTTTTAAGAGCATTCAGACTGTCTTAAGAGGCAGAGGCGAAAGGGGAAAACAAATGGAATGGAAAAACGGCAGGCTGCAGCTTCCCAATGTGACCCTGGTGGCAATGACCAGCGTAAAAATCTGGGAAACCATTAAGGCTTTACAATACAGTATGCAGGGCGTGGATTATGGAGAGGTGGTGTTGATTACCCACCGCAGGCCCCTGTTTTTGCCAAAGAAGATTACCTATAAGCATACCTCCAGGCTGACCAATATAGATTGCTTTAACTATAAGATGGTATACGAACTGGGGGATTATATTCAGACGGACTTCGCCCTCATCGTCCACTATGATGGCTTCGTGGTGCATCCTGAAAGCTGGAGGGATGAATTTTTAGATTATGACTATATCGGTTCGCCCTGGCCTTTGCCCAAACCGGGAACGGTACACAGCTACCATGATGTTTATGGTAATCTGTGCCGGGTGGGAAACAGTGTGTCCATCCGCAGCAAGAGGCTTCTGGACTTTCCTCGAAAGGCCAATTTGAAGTGGGAAAAGGATGAGGAGGGTTTCTATAATGAAGATATTTTTATCTGCTGTATGAATAAGCACCGGCTGGAGGCGGCGGGAATGTCCATAGCGCCCCTTGAGGTGGCGAAGTATTTTGGTCATGAGCATCCCATTCCGGAAGTTCTGGGGATTACGCCCTTTGCCTTCCATAAGTGGTGGGGAGCCAATGCCCGGTACCCGGTTTTTGTCAATCCCTTTACCAGAATCTGGCAAAGGATTAAGGCTGTTCTCAGGCCCCTGCTGTTTTGGAGACGTTTATCATGATTTACGATTGTTTTCCTTTTTTTAATGAATTGGATATACTGAAGCTGCGGCTGGAAATTATGGGCCCTTTCGTGGATAAATTTGTGCTGGAGGAGGCAACGGTTACTTTTTCAGGAGAACCCAAGCCTTTGTATTATGCCGAAAACAGGGGGATGTTCAAAAAATGGGAGGATAAAATCATTCACATTGTGGTGGATGACTGTCCTTCGGGCATTTTGCCCCATGATATGGACCATTATCAGAAGGACCATCTTTTGGAGGGACTGAAAAACTGCAGCCAGAATGATATTTGCCTGTTCAGTGATGTGGATGAAATCCCCAACCCGGAGATTTTTAGGGAACTATTTTCCAAAATGGAACAGGGAAAAATCTATCATCTGGCCCAGAGAATGTTTTATTGTTTCCTGAATGCGGAAGAAGTCAGCGGCAGGCTGTTGTCCAACAGCGGTGAGTTTGAGGGCGTGGACAGGCCCATGTGGCTGGGAACCAAGGTATTTTTCTACGGTTCTCTGGAGGGAAGAGGCTTCTGGGATTTACGAGATAAAGAAGCCAAAAAGAACGGCGTCCGGGTAGAAAACGGAGGCTGGCACTTCGGCTATATGGGGGGCAACGGTGAACGCAACCTGGCGAAGCGCATCGGTCAAAAAGTGGTGGCGGCAGCCCATCAGGAATATAACGAGGAAGAGGTTCTGGCTCAGGTGGTGGACAGGATTATGACGGGACAGGATATTTTCGGCAGGGACGCCCGGTTTATCCGGGTGGATATTGACGAGACCTTCCCCCGGTATTTGAGGGAGAATCAGGCAGAGTATGATTTCCTGATTATGCCCAGGATTACACCTGCCCGGCAAAAAGTGATTATAGCCGGAATGAAGGTCAAAAAGATTCTGCGGAAGGCAGGAAGAGGATTTAAACGAATTGGAAAAGTATTTAAGTAAAATATCCAGCCTGTGCTTCTGGCTGGCGTTGTTTATGGAGCTGACCATCGTGTTGGCGGAAAAAAGTGAATATATCATTCAATACGAAGGACTTTGGTTCAGGCTGACCTTCGTTCTGTTTGGCATTAGTTTGATTACTGCCAGACACAGCCTGAAGGAGTGGGCTGCCCTAGCCCTGTTTGGAGGGATGGGGGTTATTTCCTATTACCTTACGGGAAAGAACGAAATTTTGCGGTTCGTGGTCTTTATCTGGGCCTGCGTGGGCAGGGATATGAAGAAGGCGCTGAAAGCTGCCTTTTGGTACACCAGTGCAGGCTGTGGGATAATCATGCTGCTGTCCATATTCGGAATTTATGGGGAAATGGCCC
>JBNMJJ010000022.1:0-12937 GCA_050873745.1 Lachnospiraceae bacterium
TATTAGAATAATATGTCAAACCTGTAACAGCAGCGGCGGGAAAAGGACTACTGCATATCCGTAAGCTCCTGAAGGATTGCTGTCTGTTTTTCGGCATCTTTACAAAATAATTGCACTGCAATTTGGATGGAAACCGGGGTGATAGAGGTATTTTCCCTAAGGTAATTCAGTTCCAGGCTGTTACCATAGCCGTTAATGTAATTGGAAATAACCGAATTTAAGCGGGTAAAATGCTCTGCCAGACTGTGGTAATCTGAAAAAACGTCCAGTATGCAGTGGCCATAGGTTTCATCTTCAAACTCACAGGTGGAAATAATCTGCATACATAGCCGCAGCTCTCCATTTACATCAGAAGCCTCCATCAGTATATCGGGGCGTTTTTGATAATGCTCCAGAAAACATTTTTTTGCGCCGGAATAGTCTCTTTTTTCAAAATAGGAGGCTAACTGCTCTTTGATTATTCTGGTCTCATATTTTTCCCCTATCATACCGACCATACATTCACAGGCGGATAACCTGTTATAGCGAATCCAGACGGTCTGCAGAAATTCAGAGAGAAAACCAAAAAGCCGTTTCTGATAGTCATTGTAGCCGGTAAAATCGGTCTGCTTCTGAACCGCAAACAGGATGTCGAACAGCCACTGGCAGTAGCGGTCGTAGGTGTCCATGGAAGTGATAAAAATATTTCCAAAGTAGGTGTGGGGACCCTGTACCAGCTCATTAAAGGTGTCCCAATACTGGGGATATTTTTCCTGAATGACTCTGCCTGTGGCAAGTAAATCCTTCCGGTGATGGTTGGCGCTGAAGCCCTCTTCATAGGAACAGGTCAGGGTCAGCAACTTTGTGGTGATGATGTCATACCGTTTCAGCAAATCCTCCAGTTCTTTTTCCTCAAAGACCATACCCTTTTCGTTAATCAAATAACGACGATAGTGGCAGATACCGATGTAATCAGTCTCATGGTAATTTTTCCAGAGCCAGTACATTCCTGTCAATTCGCAGAAGTTGGGATTCAGGTGGGAAATGGAATCTCCTGTATCGTCTCCTAAAAAGCCCAGGTCTGCCGCCTTTGCCCTGCCTACATGAAGGGGGACATACATGGGGTCCGGCGGGGGAGTGAAGGGTTTGTGGGTTATGGTAAAGATTTTGATGGACATTATTACCTCCATTTTACAGTATTACAGTGTAAAAAACCGGGAAACATTTCTTTAACAGAAAATGTCCCGGTTTTTGGCATACATTTACATATTCAATAGGGTAGCGGCATCTGGCTTGTAATTGGCAATTCCTATCCGCACCATTCCTTAGAAGAGTCTTAAAAATCCGGCATTGGAATTCATCTGCGCCTTCATGGCAAAAAGCTTATACTCCTGAAGTACCTGAGTACGATTCTTGTTTATCATTGCACTGCCGTATTCCGTATCTCTTATCCGGCTGTTAGCAGCAGTTACATTGTAATTGGCATAATCGTTATACTTTATGGTATGGCCTAAACGGTTGGACTGTGCGCCAAGGCTGCTTCTTGCTGAACTGATTCGCTCAATGGCACTGTCAATAGCATCAAGATTAAAATCTTTGGTCACGTCAAAATCAGCAATACCCAGGGATTCCAAAGTGGAATTTGCTAACTGAATCTTAAGCCCCCCTCCCTGAGGATTGGTGGCAAGTTCAATATCCGCCATGCTGCCGTCCAAAAGCTTCATGGTGTTAAAGCTGGTATTCTTGGCAGTTGCCTGAATGGTTCCTTTCAGACCTTCAATTTCCTGCTGAAAAGCCTGTCTTTCAGATGCACCATATAAGCCGTTCATAGCCCGAACACCCAGTTCACGGATTCTCTGCAGGGAATCCTGTATGCCGGAGAGGGCGCCTTCGGCAACATTAATCATATTGTTGCCATCCTTGGCGTTGGAAGAGCCAACGGCGAGGCCGGTACTGTTGGATTTTAACTTCTCACTGATGGATAATCCGGCAGCATCATCGGCAGCCCGATTTATCTTATAGCCACTGGCCATTACTTCATAGGCTTTTCTGGACTGGATTCCTGATATACTCATGGTAAAACCTCCTTTTTATCTTTCGTATGAAAATAGAATATTGACCTATAGTATTATAATTATTATATAATGACTTTCGGTGATTGTCAAAGGGAAAATTTTTGGAAAAACGTACAGAAATTTTTTGGGTATATACAAATTTTTTCTTTCCCAGTGCCGAACAAACTATCCAATTTTGTTGATTTTTCTCTTTATACACGTCCAGGAGATAGAGGATTGTCCATATAGGAAAAAATACTTCTGCACTGCCTAAAAGTCAGAAAAATTTCGGGCAGCGGCGGTGAATTTTTTTGCATATAGAAAACAATAAAGTTATGTAAACTAACTGCATGTGTAATTTTACTTTTCAGGGGCTAAATTGGGCGGGGGAAAGCTGTTTTTTTTGTATATGCCTAATGGACTTTATCCAACAGCAGTCTGGATATGCAGCTTGGTGAATTTAGCCGGAAAGAGTCCATCTGAATGGAAGAATAGTCGGTTGGTGCGTGGCCGGTTACAAAGAAAAATTTATCCTCCGATAAAGTAAATGATTAGCTAATCTAATATAACAGTATGATTTAAAAAAGGAGCAGCCATATGATTAACACCAGCAGTTACCATACATATCAGGGCAATTATTACGATAATTTTGTACAGAGAAAAAAAGATAATACAGTACCCAAAGCAGAAAGTACAGAGAATGAGTTTATGGCCAGAGAAGCAAAAACTGACCAGAGAAAGGCTTCTGCCCCGGTTCATACGCAGCAGGCATCCCGGGCGGAGAATCGGGCAGTTTGGGAGGATAAGCCGGCCGCCCAGGATAGTGAAACAACCTTTCCCATGCCCTCACCAATCGCCAGATTGGTAAAATACACGAAAGTTATTAATGAACATTATGCCAGGGTGAACGAAGAAAACAAAAAGTTTGCCAACCCTTCAAAGCATATATGGGATAAATATTATAATAAAAAATCACCCTATTATGTAAAGGGACTGACCCAAAAGGAACGTGAAATATGCGCAGAAGCTGAGCGAAGGGTTCTGCATGGTCTTTCGGCTCCCGTCAACAGCTATGACCCCATTATTCAGAAGACCTTCGGGAGAGGAATTATCCATAATGAAGAATGGAATGAGGAAGTGCGTATGGGCATTAACGATTCCATCAATCAGCTTTTTGAGGAAAATGGAATTCTTATTCCCAAGGGAGCAGACCTGCGGTTAAGGGTTGACCCTTATGAATATAAAATTCATGTCGGGGGTGTGGATAAGGCGCTGGCAAAGCGGATTGAGGAAGTCCTTAACCGGGGAAATAACGGAAAATATTTGTACGAGCATTTGCGCTGGTGTAATCCTAAAGATAACGGATTTGAGCAGCCGAAGCAGTATTTATATGACACTGCTTATCAGGAAAAGGCAGTCATGTGGCATTTTGTGAATGACATGACGGGGCTGGATATGAGGGAACTGGAAAACCGGGATGGGGTAATTTATACACCCCAGGGACAGAATCTGTGGGATGCAGTGACGCAGCGGTATGGTGAAAAGCTGGCCAGAGGTGAGATAGACGCTCTGCCCATATCATCCCTGTATAAAGATTATGAGGTCTTTGTAAAGGAGGGATGGAATGAGGAAGAGGAGCGGGGGCTTACCGTGGGCTACACCAATGGCAGCCTTTATGACCTTGACACGGAATACGGATATGGGCCGAACCAGAGAGAGTGGCTGGATAAGGCCAAAGAACAGCGTCTTATATTTGGGGAAAACTACCACAGACAGCGGGAGGAAACGCTGCGCAAAGAAGGCGATACTCCATCCGCCTACGAACAATGGATGGAGGGCCAGAGGGCACGCACGGAAGAAATCCTTTCAGAGCTGGGAAACGGTAACTATGGAAAAAACGGAGTCCTATTGACCCAGCCGGACTTGAAAGCCATGCAGCTATTGATGGATTATGCAGTCCGTGAGGGAAGGGTGATACCTCTTACCACAGAAATTCTCCGTCTTTCGGGCAGGGAAGCAGTGCAGAAAGGATTTGATTTAAAGGCATAGGGCGGCATGATGAAGGAGAGAAGGAAAAGAACTTCTCAGCCCGGCACGATTTGGGAACCGTTTTAATTTGAAAACGGTTCCCAAATTATTTGACAGAAGCTTTTCTCTGTGATAAAATTGGGAACAGTTCTCAAATTATACAGGAGGTAGGTATGAATTCAAGGTCAAAGTATAAAACGAAGCAGAGGGATGTTTTACTGGATTATTTTGAAACAGTGCCGGGAGTTCATTTTACCGTCGGTGATGTGTGCGAATATTTCAAAGCCAAGGGAACGCCCATCGGACAATCTACGGTGTACCGCCAGTTGGAGGGTATGGTGGATGAAGGGATTGTCAATAAGTATATTATCGATGGAAACAGTCCGGCCTGCTTTGAGTATACCGGAAAAGAATCCCACTCTGATTCAACAGTCTGCTTTCACTGCAAATGCGAGAAATGCGGGAAGCTGATTCATTTACATTGTGAGGAGCTTGCAGGAATACAAAACCATTTAAAGGAGCATCATCAGTTTACCCTGAATGCTATGCGTACCGTATTTTACGGCTTGTGTGAGCAATGTGGTTAAGGGATGCTCAAAAGAAGAATCAGGAGGTTTTATTGTGAAAAAAACGATTATCTTATTTATTGCCGCTATCCTTATGGCAGGCAGCCTTACCGCATGCGGCACTCAGGCAGCCGAAGCCGGACAGGACAGCGCTGCCAGTGAAAAACTGCAAATCGTGACGACTATCTTTCCCGAATATGACTGGGTACGAAACATTGTGGGAGAAAATTCCGATAGGGTGGAGGTTACCATGCTTTTGGACAACGGCGTTGACCTTCACAGCTATCAACCCACAGCAGAAGACATCTTAAAAATATCCACCTGTGACCTGTTCATTTATATCGGCGGTGAATCCGACGGCTGGGTAGAGGCTGCGCTGCGGGAAGCCGCCAATGAGGATATGGTGGCCATCAATCTTCTTGAGGCCCTTGGAGAGAAAGCAAAAGAAGAGGAGCTGGTAGAGGGAATGGAAGAGGATGGACATGACCACAAAGAAGAACACGGGCATGAAGAGGAGCATGACCATGAGGAAGAAGAGGGCGGACATGAAGAAGAACATGACCATGATGGTGCAGCATTCGATGAGCATATCTGGCTTTCTTTGCGGAATGCCTCTGTTCTCTGTGAAATAATTGAGGAAGCGATTGCTTCGCTGGACAGTGCAAATGCCGAAGCTTATGCAGGCAATCTGGCGGCTTATCAAAAGAAGCTGGAAGACCTGGACGAGAAGTATCAGAAGGCGGTTTCTGAGTCTGCTCTTAAGACCTTGCTTTTCGGTGACAGATTCCCCTTCCGCTATCTGGTGGATGATTACGGCCTCAGCTATTATGCGGCCTTTGTGGGCTGCTCTGCAGAGACGGAGGCCAGCTTTGAGACCATCACCTTTCTTGCGGGAAAAACCGATGAGCTTTCACTGCACAGCGTAATTACCATAGAGGGGACGAAGCATAAAATTGCCGAGACGGTGGTTCAAAATACGGCATCGAAGAATCAGCAGGTGCTGATTCTGGATTCCATGCAGTCTACAACCTCAAAGCAGGTAGCCGGGGGCACCACCTACCTTTCCATTATGGAGAAAAATCTTGAGGTATTGAAGGCTGCACTGAAATAGCGGCATTATGGAATTAAGGAGGAAAGAAAAGTGGCAATACTCACCATTCGGAATCTATCCCTGGGATATGATTCCCATGTGATTGTGGAGAACCTGAATTTTTCCGTAAATGAGGGAGATTATTTCTGCATTGTGGGGGAGAACGGGTCCGGTAAAACCACACTAATGAAAACCCTGCTGCAGCTTCAGGAGCCCATAAGCGGAGAGATTCTGGCCGGTGACGGTTTTAAGCGTTCTGAGATTGGGTATCTTCCGCAGCAAACGGTGGTACAGAGAGACTTTCCTGCATCCGTGAGAGAGGTGGTTCTTTCCGGATGCCAGGGGCATTGCGGGTTTCGGCCTTTTTACAGCAGGGAGGAAAAAAGGCTGGCGGAAAAGAATATGGAGCGTATGGGTATTTTGCCTTTCAAAAACCGCTGTTATCGTGAACTTTCTGGCGGGCAGCAGCAAAGAGTTCTGCTGGCAAGAGCGCTCTGTGCAACCAGGAAGGTACTGCTTCTTGATGAGCCGGTGGCAGGGCTTGACCCGAAGGTGACTACGGAGTTGTACAGCTTAATCAATGAGCTGAACCAGGAAGGGATTACCATTATCATGATTTCCCATGACCTTGCTGCGGCTGTTCAGTTTTCCAGCCATATTCTGCATATCGGAAGCAGCATATTTTTTGGAACAAGGGATGAATATTTGGAAAGCCCTCATGGAAAGCTCTTTTTATTACAGGAAGGCGGTGGTGTAAAATGATAGATAAGCTGATATTGTATTTACAGTACCCTTTTGTCAGGTATGCTCTGATTGTGGGCGTTTTGATTGCGCTTTGCTCTTCGCTTTTGGGGGTTACTCTGGTACTAAAGCGTTTTTCCTTTATCGGAGACGGGCTTTCCCATGTGGCATTCGGTGCAATATCCATAGCAAGCGTTTTTCAGCTCACCAATGAAATGCTGCTGGTGTTGCCGATTACCGTCATCAGCGCAATCCTGCTGCTTCGGGGTGGACAGAATGCAAAAATTAAAGGAGATGCGGCCATCGCCATGATTTCGGTGGGGGCATTGGCCTTCGGCTATCTCATTATGAATATTTTTTCCACATCCTCCAATCTGTCCGGGGATGTGTGCAGTACCCTGTTTGGTTCAACCTCCATTCTGACGTTGAACTTAAAGGAGGTCTGGCTTTGTGTTATTTTGTCTTTGCTGGTGGTGGTTATCTTCGTCCTGTTTTATCATAAGATTTTTTCAGTGACCTTTGATGAGACCTTTGCAAAGGCAACGGGAACCAGGGCTGACCGGTACAATCTGATGATTGCTGTGGTGATTGCGGTTATTATCGTTCTGGCCATGAATCTGGTAGGCTCT
Organism: Lachnospiraceae bacterium; assembly: GCA_050873745.1. Taxonomy (GTDB): domain Bacteria; phylum Bacillota; class Clostridia; order Lachnospirales; family Lachnospiraceae; genus SFDP01. The sequence goes on from JBNMJJ010000022.1 coordinate 7,088, forward strand.
CTTTTGATTTCGGCCCTGGTGATTTTCCCGGCTTTGTCTGCCATGCGTCTGTTTGGCAGCTTTAAAATGGTGACCATCAGCTCGGCGGTGCTGTCGGTGGTATGCGCTTTTTCAGGGATTATTATATCCATACTGGCGGGAACGCCTGTAGGCTCTACCATCGTGGCAGTGGATGTTTTGGCTTTTGCCATTTGCTATGCAGCAGGAAGAATAACGGGAGGTATCGGGAAATGATAAGGAAAAAAATAATTTGTCTGTGTTTGTGCATGGCTGCCATTACGCTTATGGCAGGCTGTGGAGAGGGAACGGGAACCGGCGGACGTACGGGAAGCAAACCCACAGGAGTGGAAGATGTTTTGCAGGCCCAAATAGCCCAGGCAGAGGGCGGCACAGGAGAAACGGCGGAGGGCGGCGATAAAGCCAGTGCAGCCGAAACGGCGGATGCCCCTCAAAACGGTTTTATTGAGGGTTCTCCGAAGAGGAATAGCAAAGCCGCCAAGGGAGAGGTTTTAAGCGCCACGGAGGGAATCGATGTTGACCTGACGGCTCTGTCCGGCGTAGTGGTGTATTCTGAGGTTTACAACATGATGTATGCACCGGAGGATTATATCGGCAAAACCATAAAGATGGACGGGCTTTTCGCTGTGTATCAGGATGAAATTACGGGCAATTATTATTATGCCTGCATCATAGAGGATGCCACGGCCTGCTGCGCACAGGGAATAGAATTTGTGCTGACGGATGACTATTCCTACCCGGATGACTATCCCCAGGAAGGGGAGACGGTTACCGTAATTGGTGTATTTGACACCTATATGGAAGACGGTTATCTGTACGCTACTTTGAGGAATGCGAAGCTGGTTTAGGGGGATTTGAGATGCTGCAAAGCAGCATTATGGAGAAATAGGATGAAAAATAAAATTGTTTCTGTTTTGCTTGTTTTATCTACAATATTGTTAGCCAGCGGCTGCGGTGGAGGAGAAAAGCATGAGCCTGAGGACAGGCTGGGACAGCAATCGTATACTGAAATTGCCGAAATCCTGAAGCAGTTTGGGATTGGGGGGATAACTGAGCAGTTAATCCGTGAATTGGAAACAGCGGATGCCGGAATGCCTCAAGAGGTAGAATTTAACAAGACGGCAGGATTACTTTCAGTCCTGGGGCTTGGAGAGTACAATTATTCAGAGGGGACATGGACGCCATCTGCCAATGGTGTGTATAGCTTTGACGTAGAGGTGTTGAATCTGGATAGAATGTATACCGATTTTCTTAGGGGTGTCTCGGCTCTTGATAAAGATGAGCTGGATTTTCAAAATATACAGGAAGATACCAGCGATGTAGACTTGGAAGAGGGAACGGGAATACAGAAAGTTACTTTTGAGTGGAAGGGAAAAACATATTGTCTGGAAGCAACAGTTGAAAATGACTGGTTTGACATGAATGTTGCTTTTGCCTTGAACAAAATCATAATAGAAAATGGCAATGGCAAGCGCTTATTCTTTACCAGCGATGGCTATCAGCAATGTATCGTTTTCTATCGTGATTCAGAATGGGCAAAATCCTTTGAAAAAGAAACAGGGCTTGTTTCTGTCAGAAGATAGTAAAAAGGATATTTAAGCCCAGAATACTCATAAAATTGTTTAAGAATGCCATTGCAGGAAAGCGTGTTTCTGTAATGGCATATTCTATTTGTGGCGGATAATGAACATTAAAAATCTTCAAGGCAAGTAGGAAGGGCCGCTTTTCCGCCACAGCACTGTTGCGAGAAAAATATTTCCGGTGATATAATGGAAAAAGCAGAATAATAAACGAAAGTGCAGGAGAAAATCGATGGTAAAATGGATGAAAGGAACGGCCGGGGGGAGTTTGGCGGCTGTAGTTATTTTTTCGGGAATCTATCTGAAAACGGGAAATGGGGTCTGCTTTTCTCTGGCCATTACTTTTGGAACCATATCCTATCATCTGTTTATGCGGTTTGCTGTGGGCCTGCTTTTTCATAAAATCATGAACAATCATGCAGATTACACAAGACCCTGGTTTGGGCCAAAACCCTTTGAAAATGAATTGTACAGGAAACTTCGGGTAAAAAGCTGGAAGGGAAAAATGCCTACCTATGAACCGGAGGTATTTTCTCTGAAAAAGCATTCCCTGGAAGAAATCGCCCAGGCCATGTGCCAATCGGAGATTGTGCATGAGGTTATCGTTATTCTCAGTTTTCTGCCGTTGATTGAAGTTCTTTGGTTTGATTCTTTTTTTGTTTTCCTGTCTACCTCTGTGGCATCGGCCTGTTTTGATATGATGTTCGTTATTATGCAAAGATATAATCGGCAGCGCATATTGAATATGATTCAACGAAGGGAAAGAAAATAGCGGTTTTGAAAGGCAGTGGCAGAGGAGTTATAGCTTTTCAATTTCTTTCCATCTGGCTGTTGTCTTTGGGAATGGTGGGGAATGGGTATGGAGTTTGAAGCTGCCGGGTTCTATGTTTGGCTTTCCGGCACTCATGCACCAAAATCTTCTCCGCAAACTTCCAGGGTTTTTCCTCTCTTTCCTGCTTAGTACCATCATATTACGACTACATACCGACACAAGGGCGTCTGGGAAGATTGAAACAAGGGGAGAAATATAGTAAAATAAAAACAGAAACTACGAGAAGAAGAGGGACAGATGATGAAAAAACAACATAGGAATGGGAGGAGGCTGCACCTGGTCCCGCTTGTGGCGGGAGGATGTATAACAGCCGTTGGTTTGGGCTCAGTTGTCGTCGGCCTTTTTGGGCTCACAAAGGGAATCGGGTTCATCCTCACCCTGTATGGGCTTGCCGTGACTGGTTTTGGTATGCTGGGGGTATGGGATGGAGTTCGAGATTTGGTTGTACCAGATAAGAAAATGGAGATAACTCCGGCAAGACAGTTCATCCTGACGGACGTGGATGGAAAATGCAGCTCCAATGTCACCATCGAGATTCTGCGCACACAGTTGGATTTGCTTGTGGAACGTAACAGTAGAGACGGTATTCATCTTCAAATCCTACCGCCGGTTTTCGACCAGGAGAAAGGGGAATTGAAACTGATTTCCTGGCTCTATCATTCCTGTATCGATGAGGATACAATCATGGTGCTTGCTTTCTTTAAACATCCCGAAGAGGGGATTTGGACATGGCAAAAGGAACCGGACCAGGCGGAGGATGTGCTGAGACAGGCTTTGGAGGGACGGCTGGACTTCACGGAGTGGGAAAAATCCACCATAGAAATTCAGAACGAAAGTCCCACAGGCGGTTCCCGGAAATGTCTGCATCTTTTCGGAGAGAACTGGGAAAACCGTCTGCAATTCTTTTCCATAAGAGATGTGGAACTGGCGGTGAAAGGAATTGCGGATGGGAAATATTGCCGGATGGAGTTGAAACTGGAGCTGGAGCTGGGAGTAGTAGCATTTTATGTTTGCCTCAGTGATGAGGACAGGTTCGTTATGGTTCTTCATATGTTAATTTGGTCGGAAGGAGAACTTCGTGCCTTTGAGAAGACCGGGAACGCCGTACAAGTGAATTTTTGGCTGGTACAAATGTTGAACGAGGGCCTGCCCACACAGTTGCACGACTGGAAGGATATTACCGCATCTACAAAATGAAGAGGAGAAGTTAAATCATGGGAAAATATTTTAGTGATGTAGTGGATAAGGCCATTGAGGACCTTTATTATTGCTGTGACAACGAGAGAGCGAAAGCGGCGGCGGATGCGCTGTTTCTTGCGGCAAAAGAGGGGGACGGGGATGCCTGTTACTTGCTGTCCCGCTGCTTTTCCGGTACCTGCTACGGTTGGGAGTATCACCCCTTCGAGGAAAATGATGAGGTGGCCTTCTTCATGCTCTGTCAGGGAATTTCCCTGGGCAGCGCTGTGGCTGTGCTGGGTGCGCTCCGCAGGGATATGCTGACGCCGGAATTGCGGGAAACCATGCCCTTTTCCAGCCTGAAGGAAGCGTGGGATATTGTCTATCAAAAGGCGGCGGACGGCTCCCCGTTCTGCCAAATGATGATTGGGAATACCTACTATTTTTTGGATACCATTGAGATTGAGGACAGGAAAGAGAGCGAATTTGAGAACAAAGCGGCGTGGGACGCATGGCTGCGGGAGCAGATAGAGCAGTGCATCCCCTGGTTTGAGAAGGCATTTTCCGGCGGCATGATGCTTGCGGGACGAAATTATTGCCATTATTATCGGGACGGCAGAGGGGATTTGATTCCGCCTGCGCCCGAAAAGGTTACAGAGATTATGCGGCAGGGTGCGCAAAAGGGCTATCTGGAGTGGATGTACGAATACGCTCTTTATTTTTGCAATGCAGACAGGGATGATGAAGCGCTTCCCTGGGCATTAAAAGCGGCCGAGGCAGGACATCTTGAGGGCTGGCATATCGTGGGGGATATTTACAGGAGGGCGAAGACTGTGGAACAGGATTTGCCCTATGTGCTGGAGTGCTATAAGAAGACTGCCGACTATGGGAATGACAACTATGCCTGCAACTGGCTGGGCAGGATGTATTTTCACGGATGGGGTACGGCTGTGGACTATGCGCGGGCTGTTCAATACTTGGAGAGGAATAGTGGGACTAAATATGCTCAGGACGATTTGTTAGGAATCTGTTATCTGCTGGGGTTGGGATGCCAGCAGAATCCGGCATTGGCAAAAGCATTATTGGAGAGTAGCGGGGATACCAACTATAAAAGATATGGGCTGGGGATGATGTATGCCGAGGGAATCGGTGTACGGAAGAACATTGCAAAGGGTGTGGAGTACCTGAAAGAGGCAGAAAAGTACGAACCTGCGGCGGAGGCGCTAAAGCATTACAAGAAGAGCTTCTTTGGTATCTGGCGGCGAAAATAGAACTGAGTTTTATTTTAGACAGCATAAAGAAAATCCAAAAACCCGAATTTTGCTCTATAAGTAAATCTCAAAGTTATCGCTTTGCCATTCGGAAATTAAATCGTTAGCAAGTGTTTTACTTACTATCAGCATCGTATATTGACAATCACAATAAATAGATGATTCTGTGTTTGGGCACATTAAGTTTAATGGTTTTTTACACCCATGTTAAAGCAGCAAGGAGGGAAAAGTGTTATGAACAATATTGAACGAAGAGATTTGGGTATGGCGTATATTGCAGATGAAGCGGTAATGGAGGAGCAGAAACGCTGCAGAAAAATTCTGCAGCGGCTGAATACGGCAGACCGCTCCGATTTTGAGGAAATTGAAAGGATTGTAAAAGACCTGTTTGGAAAATCGGAGGGAGCTTTTGTCAATCCTCCTTTTTATTGTGACTATGGTTTTCATATTGAGGTAGGAAAGAATTTTTATGCCAATTATAACTGCACCATTCTTGATGTGGCAAAGGTAAGGATTGGGGATAACTGTTTGCTGGCCCCGAATGTGGCTATTTATACGGCAGGCCATCCCGTACATCCCCTGTCCAGAAATTCTCTGTATGAGTACGGCGTTGATGTATCCATCGGGGATAATGTCTGGATTGGCGGAAATACGGTCATTCTTCCGGGAGTGCATATTGGGAGTAATACGGTAATCGGGGCGGGAAGCGTCGTGTCGAAGGATATTCCTGACTGGGTGATTGCGGGCGGAAATCCCTGCAGGGTAATCCGGGAAATTACGGAGGAGGATAAAGAGTATTATTTTAAGGGGAAAAAATTTGATTCGGAGGCGTGGGAGGTAATTCGGAGGATGGAGAAGGAGGAATTTTTTGTAAGGGAACCTTGACAAACTGATAAAACAAGATTATGATAAAAATATAAAGGAAACTTGTCAAAAAAAGGAGGGACAGTATGTGGAAAACAGGGTTGAAGAA
>JBNMJJ010000023.1:0-12916 GCA_050873745.1 Lachnospiraceae bacterium
AAAAAAAGCCTTTCCTCCATCCTTTCTAAGAGCCTTAATGGCTTCAATATCAGGGTTAATTTCACTGATTTTTCCTATTTTTCCAGCCCAATCCGTTTCTTCCTCAAAAATCTTTTCGATTTCTCCCTCATAGCCAAGATAGACATCCAGCAAAACTGCCTGATGTCCTCTGCTTTTTAATGCCTTATAAATCATGCTTCCGGAACTTAAGGAAACGTCTCTTTCCGTACTGATTCCACCCGCTAAAACTACTACCTTCATCCTCTTCACTCTTTTCCTGATTATATTTTTATTTTGCGCTCTGCAATAACAGATAAAACAGAGCTGCATTTTCTTTATCTACCATCTGGCCCTGGGGCATATTCCTCGCTCCAAAGCCCTCCACCAGGCAGTATCCTTCCGGATTTCTCCCCAGAAGATAATCCAGATAATTTTTTTGCAATGTACTGTATTCGTGATTGGTAATAATATAGTTTACCAGGGCCATGACTGCCATATCCTGCAGGATTCCCTCCACCTCATACTGCTCTCTGTTCTGAGAAAGATAATAGCGTTCCCGGCTGCTGGAAAGGGAAATCTTTTCCGCCTGCTTCATTACCTTATTCATTAACTGCCTGCTCCATTCCAGATTCGTTTTATGGCGGCAGGAAAGGTAACCGTAATCCCCAAAGAGGGTAAAGTCATACCGGGTGCTGCTTCTTTCCTCCTGGGGCTTTAGCAGATACCGGTCTATGGCCTGCGTATACTCAGTTTTTCCGGTCCGCCTGAAAAGTTGGGCTGCTGCAAAATATACCGCATCATCACTTACCTTATCCTGGCTGTTTAAGCTGGCAGCATATGCCCTTTCGGCCATTATCTGATACTCCTTTGCCAGAGCCTGGTCAATGCTTTGCAGGTATTCGGCATACATCGCCATTACCCCCGCAGACTCTGCTGCCGTCTCTCCCCCTTCGGTTTCATCCAGTCCTCCGGTTTCCTGATTCCAGGCCCTGGAAAGAAGTTCTGTTTTCTCTGCCAAAATGCGCTGAAATTTTTGGGGCTCTTCAATCTGGTCGGGATAAAGCTCAAGGGCAAGCAGCATTCCTGCCAACTGATAGCAAAGGCTGGATGTATCCCTGTTCTCTGCTGCCAGCTCCTCCAGAATATATGCCTCCAGAGAAGCATAAATATCTTTTTTTACTCCAAAAACATCCGAACTTCCCAGTTCCTCGTGAAACAGATAGTAGTCCCCTTCTTTTTCCAGACCGGAAAAATCCGCCAGATACAACACGCTTCCTTCTTCCTTTTCCTTTGGAGCGTCCTGATAAACTGCCGCCCCGGCTTCCTTCAGCATCCCGGTCATCACCGTCTTGTCCGTAGCCGCATCATGAACAGAAAAAGCCGATTGCAGGCCACTCCCCTGAAGGATGGCAATTTTTTTATCTCCCGGCCGATAGCCCAGTTGATTGACCAGAATATCCGGCGTCCGGGTTTTTGTTTCATCAAAAAAGTCCGGCGTCAATTCCGGGTTATCCTCACTTGCCGCCAATCCCCGTAAATCCAAAGATGTATTGGCAAAGTAGAGACACCCGGCCAGCATACCCAGACACAGTAAAATTGACAGCCAGACCTTTATCCGCACTTTTCTTTCCTCCCATTCTTTCTTCTTTCGTAATTATACAGAAAACTTATACCGAGGTAAAGTCCGCTTTTTTGTTTAATTCAGTTTTGCCATTGGATTAACGGCAGTTCCGTCCTTCGTCAGAGCAAAGTAAATATTGCAGCCTTCTACGCTATAGTATTTGGTAGGTGCAGCCACATCTGCCAGGTAGGCTCCTTTTTCCACCATATCTCCCTCTTTCACCTGAATGTTGGTAAGCTGGCCGTAAATCACCTGGTATCCGCTCCCAATATCCACATAAATGGTGTTCCCTGTTTCTTCTTCTTTTACAATTTTCTCAACTCTTCCTTTAGCCGCCGCATTGATTTGCTGTCCCTCCTCAGCCTGGATAATAATTCCGGGATTTACCTTATACTGCTGCAGGCTGGCAAAATATACAGGTTTGTCCATGCTGAAATTAATCAGTACGTTGCCCACTACAGGCCACACCAGACTTTCCCCTTCCGGAAAGACCAGCTCTTCTTCCTCCGGTACAGGGGCAGGCTCCGTCTCTTCTTCACTTTGCGTTTCCTGTGCCAAGTCCATTTCCCCGGGAAGAGCAGCTTCTTCCTCCCCGGCCTTTGCATCCGTCAGGTCCGGGTTTTCTACCTTACGGGAGCTTACCAGTGTACTGGTGTCAGGCGCAGTTTCCCCGGCCTGCTTTGCAAAATCCTCTGCACTGCCCTTGTTTCCGCCATCCCCTTCTTCACTCTCCTTCAGTCCGGATAAATCCACCACATAGTCACCCTGATTCAACTGATTTCTTTCCCTCACATATACACCGGTCATGGTAAGCGCAGTAAGCACAAACAGACTGGAGAAAAGCATAAGCATTTTTTCTTTTTTCTGGTTTCTTCTTCGTCGTCTCATTGTATCTTCCTCCTTTTTCCTTAGTTTTTCCTTTCCCGGTATCTTTATTCCACTTTTTGATATTTCTATACTTTTTCTATTGTCAGCCCAGAAAAGAAGGTTTCCAGAAGCTGACGCCAGGTTTGTCCCTGCTTTGCCAGTTCATTGGCCTGATTTTGGGAAAAACCGAATCCATGTCCCACTCCCCGGGTTTTAATGACAATAGTGTCACCTTGTTTTTCCAACGTAAAGCAGGAGGAAGGCAGGTCAAGGGCATACCGAAAATCCTCTCCCTGGATTTCCTTTTCCCCAATCTCAACCGTTTTTACATAGTCTGCTGAATCCCGCTGCAAAATTATTTTGTCCAGTTTCCATCCCTTTTCTCCCAATAGTCTGCCCACTTTCGTGTGAAAATCTTTTTCCTTTATCTCTACTCTCCCCAGATAATCTTTTGCCTCCTTGTCCTGGGGACAGGAGAGGGAAATAAGATAGTCCCACCGTTCGTCATGAATCTGATATTCCTTTACCACTCTGGTGACGCCGCTGCTGATACGAAAAAAAGGAGGCGCCACAATCTGCCCTTCTTTTACCAGTACCATTCCGTCGGTTTCCTCCAAAATTTCTCTAATCAGGGCAATATTGGCATCATAGTCCTCAGCCCACAGCCTTCGGCAATCCTCTTCAGACAGATAGATTTCCTCAAGCTCTTCGGCAGGAATAATATCCAGTCCTTCTTCTTTTTTGGCCAGACTCAGACACCAGGAGCGCAGCATCAGGGCCTGGGCCTTCAGCACCTCTTTTTCATAGTCCAGAGGAATAGTGGCTGCCATCATCCCCACCAAATACTCATTCAGAGGAATCCGTTCCTCCCCCCACAGCCTGTCCACCTCCACCCACGCATCACTGATGTAATTCTCCTGCATGGTTTCTACGCTTTTGCCTCCTGTCAGCAGGCTGCCTGCATAAGGAAAAAGAAGAAAAAAAAGAAGAGCGCCCAGGAGAACTTTCCCTGCCTCTCTTCTTTTTTCACTTTTTGGCTTTAAGATTTTCATCCGGGTCACCATCCTTTCTTCTTCCAGTTTATGTGAACCCTGTCCAATCTTATGCCTGTTTTTCTTACTATTTTATTTATCTTTATGAAGCGGTGACTTAAGCAGCGCTTCCTTATGTAATCTGTCCAAAACCTGCGGACTGCCTGTTATGCCTGCTCACTCACCGCCAAATCCAGATGCTGTAAAGTCCCTGCCATTCCGTTTTCATAAAGGAAGATGCCTGTGCTGCGAATGGCTGCATTGACTTCACCCTTATCATTTTTCTGAGTAAAATCGGTTGCCGCATTTTGCAGGCAGATTGCTCCTACGCCCTTTTCCTCCAAACGGTACAGCCTGGAGGTGCCGTCCTCCTGCTGAATCCAGATTTTCAGCTTATCCCAGATGGAATCATTTTCATCAATCCAGCCGTTTTTGTCCTCATCATATTGTGCCAGGTCTGCAAAGCCGTCCCCTGACCGGGTGCCGAACAACTCAGAACCATCATCGATTTTACCATTTCCATTTAAATCCAGAGCCAGATAGCCGCTGTCCTCACAGAGCCGGGAAATCGCTTCCTCTTCTCCATCAGCATCCAAATCAAAGAAAAATTTCTGGTCGGAAACCTCTGCCACATTGCCGTTTAAGTTAATCACCAGCGGGTCGCAGAAATTAACCATCTCCATACGGCGGCCGACATACTGGGAAAAACTGCGGCTCATTGCCACATCCAGATTGAAGGAAATCTCCCGTCCATCCGCCGTTTTTACCGTTCCTTTGGTGGAAAAGGCGGTATTTTCCGTCTCCGTATAAAAGGTTTCTTCCTGTGCCGTAAGCTTCAGCATCTTAACCGGTCTGTCTTCTACCGTCAAAAAGCCGGAATTTGCCCAGCCGTTTATCCTTCCCGAGCTTAAAGAGGCGCTCTGATTAATATTTATGCCCAATTTGTCCGCCAGGTCTCTTCCTCTTGACTCACCAAAAAACAGACGCCATAAATAAGCGATGCTCTGCTTTCTCATCTCCTCTAATGTCTGTGAAAATTCATCCTGTGCATCCGCTCTCCGAATCTGCCGAAAACCGACATTACCTGAAAACTGCGCCTGGAGGTCTTCCAGGCTCCCCTCTCCCCCTTGCTTCGTATTCTGTAAATCTTCCTGAGCGCCAAGTTCAGTATTTGTACCGCTTTCCAGACCTGCGCCGCTCATTTGCATCCGATAAGATAACTTCCTTGTTGTACTGGACTGAAACGTCCGTGCGGATTCCATTCCTATAAAAGAAGAATTAATTTTCAACTATACCTTTCCTTTCCTATACAGAGTCCCTTCATGTATTTATTATATCGACCTGGCCAAAAGAAACTTTAGCAGCATCATAAAGTTAGTGTGACTGCCCGATATTTTTTATGTTACAATGGAAAACAAAAAAGAAGAACAAAAGAGGTAAAGCGAGGATGAAAAACACCGAAATCAGAATTGTCCGAAAGCAGGATGCCAAAGAGCTGCTCGCCCTTTATGCACCCTATGTGGAAAACACGGCCATAACCTTCGAATACCAGGTTCCCTCTCTGTCTGAATTTGAAGAAAGAATAACCCATGTACTGGAAAAATTCCCCTATCTTGCGGCCTGGCGTGAGGGAAAGATTGCAGGCTATGCCTATGCCGCCCCCTTCAAGGCCCGCCCGGCATATGGCTGGGCAGTGGAAACCACCGTATACATTCACCATGATTTGAAAAAAACGGGTCTGGGAAGAGAGCTCTACGAAGCCCTGGAAAAAATCCTCGCCCTGCAGAATATTCAGAATCTATATGCCTGTATTGCCTATGGTGAAGCCAACGACCGGTATCTGACCCGGGACAGTGTATATTTTCACCAACACCTCGGCTATCGTCTGGTGGGAGAATTTTACCGCTGCGGCTACAAATTTAACCGCTGGTATAATATGGTATGGATGGAAAAGCACCTGGGTAAGCATGAAGCAAATCCATCTGCCGTACTGAAATTTCATGAGGTACAGGATTTCATTGCCGAAAAGTACGGAATCCAATAAAAACACGACAGCCCTTCAAAGCTGCCGTCTTACTTAAAAACGATTAATAAGGAGTATTTATGAGTTATATCACAACCTGTACGGGCAAACACTTTGACCCTGTAAATCCAAATATAGAGCTGATTGACATCCGAGATATTGCCCACTCCCTGTCCCTGCTGTGCAGAGGCAATGGCCATGTAAAATTCTTTTATTCTGTAGGCCAGCATTCCATAGCCTGTGCCAGGGAGGCGGCTGCCAGAGGCCTGTCCCGGCGGATTCAACTGGGCTGTCTTTTACACGATGCCAGCGAAGCCTACCTGTCCGACGTGACCAGGCCTGTTAAGCAGTATCTCTCCACCTATCTAGAAATAGAAAAGAAACTCCAGAATATTATTTTTGATAAATTTTTCCCAAAGCCATTGACCCCGGAAGAGCTGCAACAAATATTCATTATCGATGATGATATGCTTTCCTACGAATTTTTACACCTTATGCCTGAATCCCTTGATACCCGATATAAAAAAATTAAAGCCAATCTTTCCTGCTGCTTTACGAATCCCGCTTCCATCGAACAGGAATTTCTAACGTTATCCCAAAACTTATTGGATTAACTGTACACAAAATCAGGCCTGCTGCGACATTTTAAATCGTTGGAGAGAATGCCCGTATTTGGGGCATTCTCCGTGCGTGAGCCCGATATTCATAAGCCTCTAAACCTCTTGCGTATGCCCTTTGGCATGATTTTGCCCTCTGGCATGAGTCTCTAGAAGTTCTCTTCACACTAATCCCAAGGATACTCATCCAGTGTACAAAACACATATCCCTGCTCTCTGGCATAATCGATAAAATCTCCTAAAATAGCAGCATTATCAGGGGAGGTTGTATGGAGCAAAATTACTGCCCCTGGATGCAGCCGTCCGGTAACGGTCTGGAAGGACTTCTGAATGCCGGGCTGATTTTTTGGGTCCCAGTCAGCATGGGCCATAGACCAAAACACATTCCTAAAGCCCACGTCACGGACTAAATCCAGTGCATTCTCTGAATAAACGCCTGCCGGAAAACGAAAATACGGGCTTGTATACCCAAAATTTGCCCGTAGGTAATTATCCACTCCAAGCACTTCCCAGGCAAGCTCTTCTCTGGACAATGCACTGCTGTCAGAGGGGTGCGTGCTGCTGTGATTTCCCACGATATGTCCCTCCTCAATCATACGCGCCACCACCTGCGGAGCAGTTTCCAGATAGTCCAGCGTGCAGAAGAAAGCCGCAGATACCTTCTTTTCTTTTAATACATCCAACATATCGGAGGTAAGGGTCTCATATTCATATCCACAGTCAAAGGTCAAATATAGATTTTTCCCTTCGGTCTGGTTGTCCCAGGCCAAAGCATTAACCTGCAGACCGTCAAAGTAGGTCTGGTTGTCTACCGTAAGCTGGCTGGGAAGTCCATCCTTAGCCGCACCAAAGCCGAAGTTTTTCTGCTCTGTGGACAACTCTTCCTCATTCATCGGGTCCGGTACCAAAAACTCTACGACATCCAACGGAGCATTACCGGTAAAGGTAAGACCGGGAGTAACGATTTCAGGGGTATAGCTTACCAAAGCACCTCCCTCTTCAGGTTCTTCGGCAGAAACCGTTTCTTCAGTCGCAACTGATGTTTCAGCCAATTCTGCATTCTCGTCTGTGCCGGATAGTCCATCGGCCTCCCCTTCCAAAGAGCCTGCAGCTTCCCCGCCCGGCACGGCTATGCCGGTATTTACTCCGGCCAGATTGGCCGTTTCCTTCCGGGGCCCACAGGCACCCAAAATTAAAATAAACGTAATCAATATGCTTAGTGTACCTAATTTTTTTCTCATAAGTGTTTCCTCATTAACTATAATATTTTCTGACCTGCTCCTTAGTGTAGTCCTTATATTCTTCATTTGAAACTACTAATTTATAGACCTCTTCAAAGTCCGGCAGACATTTCTGAAGGGAATTAACCAGTGCTTTTAATCCCTTTTCCTTTTGTCGCTCTTCTCCAATCCTCTCGCCTTCTTTACAACCTTCTCTGTGTCCTTTTCTGTGCCCTTCCTCAAGACCTTCTTGGCGCGCTTCCTTCCGGGCAAGCTCCCGCTCTTCCTCCTGTAATGCCTTCCAGTCTTCCAAAGTAAACTCCAGTATGCTCATTGCCATTACCTCCGCCCGATTGGCTATTAGAAATTCCTTTAAGATTCCCTCCTCAATACATTCCTTTACCGCCTGTTCTACTGCCTTTTCCAAAGTCTCCTCTGAAAATGTATACCTCCGTACTCTCTCCACAAAAAGACAGTATTCCCTCAGACTCCCGCATGCCTCCTTAAGCTCTTCGTTGTAGCCTGCATTGATGTTCAGAAACTCTACCTTCAGTTCCAGCATAGGCTCCTCTTCCGGCTGTGCATATAACTCCGACAGCTTTAGTATCTGCCTCTCCGGCTGTTTGTCCATGCCATTGTAAAATACCACAAAACGGGGTGTGGGTATTTTTATCGGCCTCCTGCGGTATAACACAGGCAATTCCACCAATCTCCCATATTCTCTGGTCACATAGAACAGATGCCTTAAGGGCATATTGGGATTAGGCGTAGACTGGTGCTCGTACATATTCAGCCAATAATCCAGTACGAAAGCCTTGTCGTTCTTCATTCCTAAATAGACAGCATTGATTAAGGTAACGATTTCCAGTTCCTCAGGATTGCTGTAATGGCTGTGATTCAAGGCATTATACAGACTCAACAGCTTCTTTTGGTCGTCAAAAAGCATGGCAAAAACCGTACTTTTATACTCCCGGTTGACAGTTACATCCACCACCTCGGTTACATTTACATGGGTTTTCTTATTCATCAGTCCTCCTGTCCGACAGGGGACTTTCTGACATGATGGCCCGTCATTCACAAGCCGCTTGGAAAACAGTTCTTTAGAAAATCTCCTGCCCTGAATAGATTTGTTCGCATAGAGTTTCTAAAGAAATGATTATAGACGGCTTTCACCGATAGATTAGAGCGTCATATGCTTAACGCAATAATAGCATAAAAATATCGTGGTTGTAAATATCTTTTCTTCTATTTCCACTCTTTTCCACTAAGGATAATACGGCAGGCGGTGTTCCTGTGACACCGCCTGCCTCCATTATTTTTCCAATAAATTTTCCACAGCTTCCCGCTCTACTATGCTTAAAAGCGCTACACTCTATTGTAATTAATCAAACAGCCTTTAAGAATAATCTGGCGTTCTTCATCCGTCAGCTCACCCAGGGTCATTTCAAATTCCACCAGACTGCCGTCCTTCACTACATAGGCCTTAATTATACTTTCCTTATTCTCAACCGCCTTGCGGATTTCAGGGAAGAACAGGTAATCCAGATTCCGGAAGGGCAAATCCACCTCTTGAATCAGGAAAGGAAGCATACCCCAGTTAATCAGGTTGGAACGATACCTCTTAGTGGCATATTCATTGGCAATATTGGCCCATCCGCCCAGTACCTTCTGGCAGCTTGCCGCCTGCTCCCTGGCAGAACCATCACCGGGTTTCACCGCAAAAATAGTGGAGCCATAGCCCATGTTGCCTTCTTTGGCCTCCGGGAACCTGGTCTGCACCGCAGCCATAATCTCTTTCAATTCCGGCTTTACTTCCAGAGGAGATTTTCCTTCCATTACCGCTTTCTGCGCCACCTGAATATCCTTGGCTCGGCCCACATATTTAGGGTCCTTTCTGGAGAGCGTAAACTCCGCCAGCCCCAGAGGATTAGAACGGTAGGAAGAAGTTTCTCCGGAAGGAATCAGCTCGTCGGTGGTAGTTACCGGGTCATGAATCTCCGATACCACACGAAGCAACAGATTTTCCGGCAAAGCTGCCATTTCCGGCCAGTCCTTAATATTGGGACCAAGTTTGATTTCCACCTCCGAATCTGCCACTCCCTTGGAATCAAATACACGGTTAGCATAGATATTGGCGTCAAAATGGTATTGATATACGCCAAAGTCACCGTCAAACTCAGTGGCTGCCGTCAAAAATCCTTTATTCGCTGCGGTTGCCGCTATGGAACGGGCATCCATCAAAGCTACGGAAGAAATCTGTCCGCTCTGCAGCTTACTTCCTTCACGGTTAGGGAAGTTACGGGTGTTATGACGAATACTGAAACCGTTATTGGAAGGGGTATCACCTGCACCGAAGCAGGGTCCGCAGAATGCCGTCTTCATAATCGCACCGGTTTCCATTAAAGCCGCTGCACAGCCGTTCTTAATCAGCTCCATATAAATAGGAGTGGAGGCCGGATACACGCTCAGGGAAAATTCATCCGCACCGATATATTTCCCCTTCAAAATATCCGCTGCCGCACAAATGTTTTCAAATCCGCCGCCGGCACAGCCTGCAATGATTCCCTGTTCCACATAAAGTTTACCGTCTCTGATTTTATCCTGTAAAGAATAATCTACGGCTCCGTCCAGACTTACCAGCGCCCTCTTTTCCACTTCCGCCAGTACGTCACCCAGATTCTGATTTACTTCTTCAATAGTGTATACGTTACTGGGATGGAAGGGCATGGCAATCATGGGTTTGATTTTACTTAAATCCACCACTGCCATACCGTCGTAGTAAGCCACTTCGCCGGGATTTAATTCCCTATGGTCCTGGGGCCTTCCATGAATTTCAAAATATTCACGAATCACATCATCCGTTCTCCAAATGGAAGAAAGACAGGTGGTTTCCGTGGTCATTACGTCAATGCCAATACGAAAATCCGCACTCAGGGCGCTTACCCCGGGCCCCATAAATTCCATTACCTTATTTTTTACATAGCCATTGCCAAACACCGCACCGATAATAGCCAGGGCCACATCCTGAGGTCCTACCCCTTTCACCGGTTCTCCGGTTAAGTAAATGCCCACAACACCGGGCATATTGATGTCGTAAGTCTGGTTAAGAAGCTGTTTTACCAGCTCCGGTCCGCCCTCACCCATAGCCATAGTGCCCAAAGCGCCATAACGGGTATGGGAATCGGAGCCTAAAATCATTCTTCCGCCGCCGCTCATTACTTCTCTGGCATACTGATGGATTACCGCCTGATGGGGAGGCACATAAACACCACCATACTTTTTCGCACAGCTTAAACCAAACATGTGGTCATCCTCATTAATGGTTCCGCCTACCGCACAGAGGGAGTTATGACAGTTGGTCAGCACATAGGGAATGGGAAACTTCTCCAATCCTGACGCTCTTGCCGTCTGAATAATTCCCACAAAGGTAATGTCGTGAGAGGCAAGCTGGTCGAATTTAATCTTTAGCTTTTCCATATTATCGGACTGATTATGTTCTTTTAAAATTCCATAGGCGATGGTCTCTTTGGCCGCCTCTTCTCTGGTAACCGTCCTGCCGGTCTTACTTTTAATCTCATCCGCTGCAGATGCACCGTCGGCAACAATATCCACACCATTTACCAGATACGCCCCGCCTTCTAATAACTGAATCATTCTTTTCCTTTTCCCTCCTACTTCTTCAATCCTAAGACACTTTTCTTCTCTTCCTTTTCAGACTTCTCCGGAATAACCACCTTATCCAGATGCCAGATTTCGTCCACATATTCCTGGATGGTTCTATCAGAGGTAAATTTGCCGGAGCAGGCCACATTCAGAATCGCACTTTTTGCCCAGCCTGCCTCGTTGCGGTAAGCCTTTTCCACCTTCTTCTGCGCTTCTGCATATGCCTTAAAATCTTTTAAAATAAAGTAGCGGTCTGCAACCCCGGTTTCCTGCGTGTTCAGTAAGGAGTTATACAAAGAGCGGAACAATTCGGAATCATTGTGGGAATAGGTTCCGTTCACCAACTGCATCAATACCTTACGAATATCTGAATCGTTATTAAAGATTTCCATGGGGTTATAGCCGCCATGATTCTCATAATTGATTACTTCATCAGAGCTTAAACCGAAGATAAAGGCATTCTCTTCTCCCACCTCTTCTACTATTTCCACGTTGGCTCCGTCCATGGTTCCTATGGTCAGTGCGCCGTTCAGCATAAACTTCATATTTCCGGTTCCCGAAGCCTCCTTACTTGCAGTAGAAATCTGCTCGGAAACGTCTGCCGCCGCAAAAATCAGTTCTGCATTGGACACACGGTAGTTTTCGATAAATACCACCTTCAACTTGCCGTTGATGGAAGCATCATTATTCACCACATCCGCCACAGAGTTAATCAGCTTAATGGTCAGCTTTGCGGTATGGTATCCGGCTGCTGCCTTCGCACCAAAAATAAAGGTTCTGGGATAGAAATCCATATCCGGATGCTCTTTAATTTCGTTATACAGATACATTACATGCAGAATATTCAGCAACTGTCTCTTGTACTCATGGAGACGCTTAACCTGTACGTCAAAAATAGACCGTGGGTCTACCTGAATACCGTTGTGCTCCAGAATATAATTAGCCAGGCGCACCTTATTCTGGTACTTAATATTCATAAATTCCTGCTGTGCCTTTTCATCATCCGCATACAGCTTCAGCTTATTAATCCTAGTCAAATCGGTAATCCAGTCCTCACCCACATGTGCGGTTACCCAGTCTGCCAGCAGAGGATTGCCATGAAGCAGGAATCTTCTCTGGGTAATGCCGTTGGTCTTATTATTGAATTTTTCCGGCATCATCTCATAAAAATCCTTCAATTCCTGATGCTTTAAAATCTCCGTATGCAGCCTTGCCACACCGTTTACGGAATAGCCCGCTGCAATAGCAAGATGGGCCATCTTCACCTGACCATCATAAATGATGGCCATTTTACGAATTTTTTCATGATTACCCGGATATTTCTGCTCAATCTGGATAATAAATCTGCGGTTGATTTCTTCCACAATCTGATAAATTCTGGGAAGCAGTCTGGAGAACAGCTCAATAGGCCATTTTTCCAATGCTTCTGCCATAATCGTATGGTTGGTATACGCACAGGTCTTAGTGGTCACCTCCCATGCCTCATCCCAGGTCAGGAAATACTCATCCATCAGGATACGCATCAGCTCCGCTACAGCCACCGTCGGGTGGGTATCGTTTAACTGGAAGGTGACCTTCTCATGGAATTTACGAATATCCGTATGGTTTTTCATATATTTGGTTATGGCCTGCTGTACGGATGCAGAAATAAAGAAATACTGCTGTTTTAACCTTAGCTCCTTACCCGCATAGTGATTGTCATTAGGGTAAAGCACCTCTACGATATTGCGGGCCAGATTTTCCTGCTCCACCGCCTTCTGGTAGTCTCCCCGGTCAAAGGAATCCAGTTGGAAACAGCTTACCGGCTCTGCATCCCAGATTCTTAAGGTGTTGACGATGCCGTTTCCGTAGCCCACCACGGGATAATCATAGGG
>JBNMJJ010000024.1:0-12836 GCA_050873745.1 Lachnospiraceae bacterium
GATTGAAGCAGACCAGGCCAATACCCGGGATGCGCTGAACCGGCTGATAAAGAAAGGAAATATATCCTTCGGCTCCAACAAGCCTCTGGGACGCTCCTTAAGCTCCCTGGAAATCGGAAGCTGCCTGTCTGCGCCGGAGCTTCTTACCATCGCCGCTTTTCTGGAAAACGCCAACCGGATTAAGACCTACGGACGAAAGGAAAGAGAAGACAGCCCTGAGGATACTCTGGATATTTATTTTGACGCCATTGAACCGCTCACCTTTCTTGCCCAGGAAATCCGCCGCTGTATTCTTTCCGAGGAAGAATTGGCGGACGATGCCAGTCCCGGGTTAAAGCATATCCGGCGGTTGAAGCTTTTAAACAGCGAAAAGATTCACAACCAGTTAAACAGCATGGTAAACGGCTCCCTCCGCACTTACCTTCAGGACGCCGTAGTCACCCTGCGAAATAACCGTTACTGTATTCCCGTAAAAGCGGAATATAAAGGCCAGGTGCCGGGGATGATTCACGACCAGTCCTCCACCGGCTCCACCCTCTTTATTGAACCTGCCGCAGTGGTCAATCTGAACAACCAGCTAAAGGAACTGGAGCTTCAGGAAAAAGAAGAAATTGAACGGATTCTTGCCGCCTTAAGCACCCAGGCAAGAGAACATACAAAGGCTATTGCCGCCAACCAGAAGATGATGACGCAGTTGGATTTTATTTTTGCCAAGGGCTCCCTTGCCCTGGAGCAGAATGCCAGCCAGCCTCTTTTTAATCAGGAGCATTATATCCATATTCGTAAGGGACGCCATCCCTTGCTGGATAAGAAAAAGGTAGTGCCCATCGATATTTCTTTGGGAAAGGATTTTGACCTGCTCATCGTCACCGGCCCCAATACCGGAGGGAAAACCGTTTCCTTAAAAACCCTGGGGCTTTTTACCCTGATGGGTCAGGCAGGGCTTCATATTCCTGCTGCCGACCGCTCACAGCTATCTATTTTTACCAACGTTTTCGCAGACATCGGGGACGAACAGAGTATTGAGCAGAACTTAAGTACCTTCTCCTCCCATATGAAAAATATTGTGACCATTTTGCAGGAGGCCAATCAGGATTCTCTCTGCCTCTTTGATGAGCTGAATGCGGGAACCGACCCTACAGAAGGGGCCGCTCTGGCCATCGCCATCCTCTCCCATCTTCATGAAAGAGGAATCCGCACCATGGCCACCACCCACTACAGCGAGCTGAAGGTCTTTGCTCTTTCCACCCCTTTCGTGGAAAATGCCTGCTGTGAATTTGACGTGGAAACCCTCAGTCCCACCTACCGTCTGCTCATCGGCATTCCGGGAAAAAGCAACGCCTTTGCCATATCCGGTAAACTGGGCCTTCCTTCGCAGATTATCGACCGGGCCCGGGAACAAATCAGTGCTGAAAAGGAAAGCTTCGAAGATTTACTGGCTTCTCTGGAACAGAGCCGGATTACCATTGAAAAAGAGCAGCTTGAAATTACGGGCTACAAGGCAGAAATCGAAGCCCTCAAGAACCGTCTCCAGGCAAAAAATGAAAAAATTGACGAAAGCCGTGACCGTATTTTACGTCAGGCCAACGAAGAAGCACGGGAGATTCTCCAGGAGGCCAAGGCCGTTGCCGACGAAACCATCCGTATTTTCCAAAAGGCCGGTCCCGGCGCTTCTATGAAGGATTTGGAGAATACCCGTTCCAAAATACGGGATAAAATCAATCAGAAAAATGATAAACTGACCCTGAAAACCAAGGCTCCTGCTGCCAAAGCCCTAAAACCGGAGCAGCTAAAGCTAGGCGACAGTGTGAAAATTCTTTCCATGGGCCTTAAGGGAACGGTCAGCTCCCTGCCGGACCAGAAGGGCAACCTTTTCGTTCAGTGCGGAATCATACGCTCCCAGACCAATATCAAAGATTTGGTTCTTATTGACGAACCTACCATCACTACCCCGGCTCTGAACCGCACCGGAACGGGCAAAATCAAAATGTCCAAGAGCTTCAGCATTTCTCCGGAAATTAATCTTCTGGGAAAAACGGTAGACGAAGCCATCGCCCTTTTGGACAAATATCTGGATGATGCCTATCTGGCCCATCTGTCCAGCGTCCGTATCGTCCACGGCAAGGGCACAGGCGCCCTTAGAAACGGCGTGCAGAACCACTTAAGACGCTGCAAGTATATTAAATCCTTCCGTCTGGGGGAATTTGGAGAAGGTGACGCAGGTGTCACAATCGCAGAATTTAAAAAATAGACTGACTCATAACCTCACCACAGAAAGGATACTGCCATGGTAAGTAAACAGAAAATTTTAATTGTAGATGACGACCAGAATATCGCCGAACTGATTTCTTTGTATTTAATCAAGGAATGCTTTGAAACCATGATGGTGGGTGACGGTGAATCTGCTCTCAAGGCCCTGGACAGCTTTTCCCCCAACCTGATTATTCTGGATTTGATGCTGCCGGGTATCGACGGCTATCAGGTCTGCCGGGAGGTACGGGCCAAATCCTCCACACCCATTATTATGCTCTCTGCCAAGGGCGAAGTCTTCGACAAGGTTTTGGGCCTGGAGCTGGGTGCCGATGATTATATGGAAAAGCCCTTTGACACCAAGGAATTAGTGGCCCGGGTAAAGGCCGTACTCCGCCGTTTCAAGGCCGCTCCTTTGGCTTCCGACAACCCGGACATTAAGTGCGTAGAATATGCCGACCTGGTCATCAACCAGACCAATTACTCCGTTATGTACATGGGAAAAACGGTGGATATGCCGCCAAAGGAGCTGGAGCTTCTATACTTTCTTGCGGCCTCTCCCAACCATGTTTTTACCCGGGAGCAGCTTCTGGACCAGATTTGGGGCTATGAATATATCGGCGATACCCGTACCGTTGACGTTCATATCAAGCGTCTGCGGGAAAAAATCAAGGACCACAGCAACTGGCGAATCGCCACCATCTGGGGTATCGGCTATAAATTTGAGGTAATCAACCATGCGTAAAACCCTTTATTTGAAATTCTGCCTGGCCTACCTGATTTTCGGTATTTTTGGCTTCATCGTCGTGGCGGTCTTCGTTTCCAACATGACGATGGAGCATTTAAAACGGGAAAAAGCGGAAGCTCTGTACAAGGAGGCCACCCTCATTGCCAACACCTATGCCTCTGACCTCTATGACAATGCAACCTCTCTGGATACGGTAAAAAAACAGTTGGACTCCCTGGACACCTATCTTTCGGCCACCATATGGATTATCAATCCCTCCGGCCGGATGGTGTTGGACTCCACTCAGCCGGTGGATGTGGAGACGGAACGAATCATCGAGAATTTCGACCCTACCATTACTCTTGGCTCCTACTATACCATCGGCAGCTTTTTTGACGCCTTCGACGAGGATATGCTCAGTGTTTTCGCTCCCATTACCTCCAACTATAAAGTAAAGGGCTATGTGGTCATTCACAGCAGCATGGCGGATTTAACACAGTCCAAGGAAAACCTTCTCAGAATTTCCTATATCATGCTGGTTCTGCTGTTCATGCTCTCTTTGATTATTTTGATTTTTTTTACGGAAATCGTCTATTTTCCCCTACGCAAGATTACTACTGCCACGGAGCAGTATGCAGCGGGAAATATGCACTATGAACTACAACTGGAAAGTGAAGATGAAATGGGCTATCTGGCCTCCACCCTCTCCTATATGGCCAGTGAAATTGCCAAAGGCGAGGATAACCAGAAGAAGCTGGTGGCTAATGTATCCCATGATTTCCGCTCTCCCCTGACCTCTATCCGGGGTTTTCTGGAAGCCATGCTGGATGGAACCATCCCTTCCAAAGACCATCCCAAATACATGGGTATTGTGTTGAATGAAACGGAAAGGCTGATTAAATTAACCAACTCCCTCCTTACTCTGAACAATTTAAATACTAAGGGAATGATTCTGGAAAAGACCGTGTTTGATTTGAATGAGGTCATCCGAAGCGTAGTGACCAGCTTTGAACCCTCCTGTAAAAATAAGGGGATTTCCATAGATTTGATTTTAACGGGGGAGGTAATGCCGGTAAAGGCGGATATTGGTAAAATTCAACAGGTTTTGTATAATCTGCTGGACAATGCCATCAAGTTTTCCCACCACAACTCTTCCATCAAGATTGAAACCTATGAGAAGCACAGTAAGGTTTTCGTCTCCGTAAAAGACAGCGGTATCGGCATCCCCAAAGACAGCATCAAACAGATTTGGAACCGCTTTTATAAAACGGACCTGTCCCGGGGAAAGGACAAAAAAGGAACCGGCCTGGGCCTTTCCATCACCCGGGAAATCATCCAATCCCACGATGAAAACATCAACGTCATCAGCACAGAAGGTGTAGGAACAGAATTCGTCTTCTCCCTGCCCATAATGGATAACGAGGATGATGAGGACATCTGAAATGCTGCTCTACAGCACCTCAAAGCTGCGGGGGAATGCCCCCCGGGCATCTCTGGGCGTGAGTAATTAGAACTTCTTCTCACGCTCCCCTGCATCATCCCAAATCCGTAGGGAGAATGCCCCTTGGGCATTCTCTGGTGTGAAGCTAGAACTTCTTGGCGAAACAGCCCTTGCTGTGAGCCTTTAGAAGTTCTCTTCACACTGATTCCATTTCAACCGATGAAGCTCCCCCTCCCTCAGCATATGCCAAAAGCCGTTCTGCCTTATGGCCTCATAGAGCACAATGGCTACGGAATTGGAAAGATTCAAAGACCGAATCTGCTCCAGCATGGGAATCCTGATACAGGTCTCTTCATAATCCACCAGAATTTCTTCCGGTATGCCTGCACTCTCTTTCCCAAACATAAGGTAATCGTCAGGCCCATACTCTACCTCCGAGTAAACCTGCTTTGCCTTAGTGGTTGCCATCCAGATTCTGGCTCCCGGATTTTTCTCCAGAAATTCCTGAAAATTAACGTAACGCCTGATGTCCAGATGCTCCCAGTAATCCATTCCTGCTCTTTTCACTTCCTTCTCGTTCAGCCGAAATCCCAGGGGCTCGATTAAATGCAGCGTTGAACCCGTAGCCACGCAGGTTCTTCCGATATTTCCGGTATTTGCCGGAATCTCCGGCTGGTGTAAAATAATATTCATTTTTTCCTCACTTCTTTAATCACAGCTACTTACTTTATTTTTATATTGCTGTCTCCTGCGGGGCGGTCCAGATACCTCTTTTCTTCCTGATTCCACACAATCTTTGCTTTATCCAAAGTCGTTTTCCCGATTACCCTGGCAGGAATATCCTCTTTATCCAGCAGGCTTACCAGACGGCTTCCTTTATCACAGATAATCAACAGGCTCCCTGCCCCATACAGCTCATAGGGATTAATTCCCAATATCTCACAGATTTCAACGGTCTCCTGCCTGATGGGCAGCTTTTTTAAATCGACTTCCAGCCCCACCCCAGCTTTTTCAGCCAGTTCCCACAGTGCAGCAAATACTCCCCCCCGAGATACATCGTGCATACTATAGGCGCCATAGTCCAGGGCGGCAGCCGCTTCCGGCAAAACTGAAATCCTGCCCTCAAAAGCTGCCGCCTCGTCCAGCAGACGCTGAGGCAGGCGTTTTAGCAGCTTTTCTCTATGTTGCCTTGCTAAACAAGCGGTTCCTGCCAGGCCGGCCCATTTCGTCATGACAATATCCCGATTTTCTTCACCGGTCTTTGGGGAACTTTCTCTTCCGGCCCCTTTTCCCACAACGGTAATGGTTATCTGGGGCCGATTCACCTCATGGCTGATTCGGGTATCTCCTCCTGCCGCCTGTATGTTCAGCTCACAGCAGGCCCTTTCTGCCTCTGCCATCAGCGCTTTTATCTCCTGCTCCTTTATTTCTCCCGGCAAAACAGCAGAAATCAGAATTGCCACCGGGTTTGCTCCCCCGGCAGCCACATTATTTACGCTCTCCATTATCTGCCCAAACACCGAGTCCCCTTCACCAATACCAAAAGAAGCTGTAGCTATGGCAAAAGCCTCTCCTCCAAAAGAAAAAAGGGCACAGTCTTCCCCAATTCCTGCACCCTGAATCACTTCCTGCCTTCTGTTCTTAACCTGCTTTAAAATAGAACGTTTTAATACGCTTTCCGACAGTTTTCCACTTCTCATCTTTTCCTCAATTCCAGAATTTATTCCATAGAATTCTTGATAAGCAATTTAAAATGTGCTAAAGTTGAATAACCTTAGCACCTGCGTTTTATTATCTGATTAGTAAGCTAATAAAGACGCAATGGTAGGAACAACCATGGCCAATACTAAAAGGATAATAATTACGGAAGAAATAATTCTTTTTGTCTTTGTGCTATGAAAATTTATCATAATTCTGCCTCTTTCCTGTGGTCCTTATTCCACACACAAATATGTTTATCTCGAAAGGATATTATATATGAAATTCCCTTTTTTTGCAAGTTTTATCGTTCTCTGCCTTGTGGTTCACCATGCCATTAACCGCAACAGCAAACTCCAGAAAAAAAGTGAAGCCGACTTTTGGAGCGAGGAAAGCGCCGCCAACGGCATTCGGAAACAATCTCTGGACAGCCTGGACTATGTTTCCTTTTCCCCCGCTGCCCTTTTACCCGAGACCCTTTTGGATTCCTCTTCCTGCAAAACCTTTATGGAAGAACCCCGGGTCAGGGAACTTACGGACAGCCTGAAGGCTTTGGAGGAAAAAAAGATGGTCAACCTGAACTACATCACCAATACGGAGTTAAAGACAACCTATGGCGTAGCCAATCTCCCCCTCCTTACCGAGTATGACCAGAACTATACCGATTTGATTACCCTTCTGCAGGAGTACGCTTCTCTTCTGGCCAAAAAGGGCTATACCCTTCCTGCTTTAACCGTACTGGAAACAGCCTTCGGTGCAAAAACGGATATTACCGCTTCCTATTCTCTGGCTGCCTCCCTCTACAGGCAGCAGGGACGGATGGATAAAATTGAGGAACTTATTTCCCTGGCCGAAGAGCTGGACTCTCCCCGGAAAAACACTATCGTCCGTACTCTGCGTAAAGCTGGTCCAGGTAACGGCTAGCCTCGTTTTTTGTCATCGAAAGAATATCCACGGGAGCTTCTATTTCGTGCTTTTCCAATAATCTTGCCAGACGTTCCTGTTGGGCCTTCGTAATGGGGCCCTCTTTTTTTACCTTATAAATCAGGGGCTTCGGCAAAAAAAGCTCCTGACCGTCTTCTGTATAATACTTTTCCATCAACAGTTGATAAAGCTCTGCCGTGGCCAAGGCATCTCCCAAAGCTCTGTGGGCCTGATGCTTAAGGGAAAAAAAGCTGCACAGGCTTTCCAGCTTCTTACTCTCGCAGTCGGTGACGAAAGCCCTGGCCAGCCTCAGGGTATCGATTCCCTGTTTTTCAAAACCTTTTTTCTGATTCACGAAGGCTCTTTTCAGGAAAGAATAATCGAAACTGATTCGGTGCCCAACCAGCACATCCTCTCCCAAAAACTCCTCCAGCTCGGGAAGAACCGCTTCCAGCACAGGCTGTCCCTCCAAATCCTTCTGCCCGATTCCGGTAAGGTCTGTAATTCGCTCTTCCAGCTTCATTCTGGGATTAATCAGTCGGTGAAAGGTATCCTCCACCTTTCCCTGCCTTACCCTTACTGCTCCGATTTCTATTATCCTGTCCGTTTTGGGGCTTAATCCTGTGGTTTCCAAATCCAGACATATATAATCCATAATTTTCATGATTCAAGTGCCTTTGCAGCAGACTTTGCTTTTTCACCCTTTTTCTTCCTGGGTTCTGCCGCCTTGCTGTCTGCTAAGTTTTTGGTCTTTCCCGCCGCCTTGCTGCCTGTGGTCTTTGAGGCGGTCTTGCTGCCCGCTTTTTTATTTCTTTTTTGAAAATCAGCGCAATACTCCTGCAAAAAGCAGAGCTCACATTTGGGCGTAGGCGCTTTGCAGATGGTTCTGCCCAAACGGATGATATGGGTATTCCATACAATCCAGTATTCTTTGGGCAGCTCCTTCATTAAATCGAACTCAATCTTCACCGGGTCATCGTTTTTGGTAAGGCCCAGTTTTTTGGTAATCCGCTTTACATGAGTATCCACCACCACACTGGGCTCATGGAAAATATGCCCTCTTACCACATTGGCCGTTTTTCTTCCCACTCCTGCCAGGTTGGTCAGGGCATCCAAATCGTTGGGCACCTCTCCTCCATGCTTCTCACACAGCTCCTTACAGCAGGCAATAATATTTTTTGCCTTATTGCGGTAAAATCCGGTGGAGTGTATCATAGTTTCCAGTTCTTTTAAATCCGCATCGGCAAAGTCCTGCGCCGTCACATAACGCTTAAACAAATCCTTCGTCACCATGTTTACCCTGTCGTCCGTACACTGGGCGCTGAGCATGGTGGCAATCAAAAGCTGCAAAGCATTCTCATGATTTAAATAGCAGATATATTCACTTCCATATTCCCGGATTAAGGCATCCAAAATGGGTTGCGTATTCTTCTTCATGGTACTTCCTTTCTTCCTCTAACCTCCATGATGCTGTAGAGCATCAACTATTTGTATTTTTGCCGCTGCCGTTAAAGGCTCCCTCTTACGATAGTCAAAAAGAACCAGTCTGGGCTCCTTTAGCTTCTGGCAGTTTCCAGGCTCCCATACCCTGTACCCAAAAGCCTCCAGATGGGTCATTTTTGCCATCTGCTTACTGTTATAGGCTTCATAGCCGGGTAAAAGCCTCCTGCTCTCCTCTTCCTGTTTATAGAATCTGCGGCTGATTTCCCTGATGGGCTCAAGGCTTTCGCAAAACTCCGGTCTTGTCTTTATTTTTTCCCGCAAATATAAATCAAAGCATAGAAGCTGCCTGTACATCTTTTCCCTGTCCGCCGCAGTCTCCTGAATAAACTCAAGAAGGAGCTGATAACGCTGGCTTCTGGCAGGACTGTGGACAGCCTGCTTTCGCAAATCCGCAAATCTGGCCAGTGCCTCATAAAAAGCAAAGGGACTTCCAAACTCCTTTTCCAGCATAGCCACTGTATACATAAACTGACCGCTGTTATAGTAAATTTCCAACATCTCTTCTATCTGCTTTAAGGTTAAAAGCTCTTCAAAACTTAACCACCTTGTATACAGCACCTCATAGGGCGGCTGGTTCTCGTAAACGATTCCATATTCTTTTGCCCTGTTCCACATGGGAGAGCCCTTCAACACCTTCAAAAAGCCCAACTGAAGCTGATGGGGTTTGAGGCGGTAAACCTGATTGAAAGAGTGTTTAAAGCTGTCGAAGCCTTCAAAGGGAAGGCCCGCAATTAAATCCAGATGCAGATGTACGTTATGTCCTGCCGAAATCCTGTCCACTACGGCTTTTACCCTTTCAAAGTTCATGGGACGGTTGATTTCCTCCAAGGTTGACCTATTGGTGGTCTGGACGCCGATTTCCAACTGCACCAGTCCGGGACGCATACGGGATAAAAGCTCCAGCTCTTCCCGGGTCAGAATATCTGCCGCTATTTCAAAATGAAAATTAGTGACCCCATTGTCATGTTCAATCAAATACTGCCAGATTTCCCGGGCATGGCTGTGATTGGCATTGAAGGTTCTGTCGATAAATTTTACCTGGGGCACTTTTTTATCCAAAAAAATGAGCAGTTCCCTTTTTGCCCTCTCCAGACTGCGAAGCCGCGGGCTTTTATCGATGGAGGAAAGGCAATAGCTGCAACGGTAGGGACAGCCCCGGCTGCTTTCATAGTACACAATCCGGTGGGTAAATGCCTCCATATCTTCATAGAAGAAGGGAATATCGTCCAGGCAGGTCAGCTCTCTTTCCGGCCCCCTTCCCCGGGCAGTCACCGTACCGGGAAGAAGCTCCGGCTTTTCCCCCTTCCGATACCATCGGCAAAGCTCCGTAAAGGTTTCCTCCCCTTCTCCCACCATAATTCCGGCAAGATAGGGGTATTCTTCCAAAACCCTTTCCGGGGTAAAGGACACCTCCGGCCCTCCCAGCCAAATGGGCGTTTCGGGGCAAAGCTGGTGAAAAGTCTCCATAAGCTGTTTTACCATGGCCCAGTTCCAGATATAGCAGGAAAAAGCCAGAATATCCGGCTTTTTTCTGTATAAATCCGCTATGATTTCTTCTTTTCTCTGATTAATCGTATATTCGGCAATCCCGATATTCCATTCCGGGCCTTCCTCTTCTTCCAGCCTTGCCTTTGCGTAGGCTCTTAAGGAATAGACTGCCGGATTAGAATGAATATATTTTGCATTGATACCTGTTAATACTATGTTTATCATGGTTTTTACTCAATTAATACTGTCCTGCCCTTATTGATTCAGAGCCAAAATAAAACGGTCAAAGGCCTCCTGCCCCTCTTTCGTCCTCTTATATACTCCTGCATCCTCCAAAACCTGGCTGAATACTTTTCCGATTTCCTCATGAAGAACGTCCATCACGTTCTCCTTCGTCAGAGGACTGCGGCCCGGAAAAAATTCTTCTACCCAGTCTGCATGTTTTTCCAGCTCAGCCATAGAACGAATATCCTTATTTTCCAGAAGAGCCTCAGCAAGCTGCTCCATTTCCGTTTTTAAACGGGCGGGAAGCACGGCCAGTCCCATTACTTCTATAAGGCCGATATTTTCTTTCTTAATGTGGTGCAGCCTGGCATGGGGATGGTACACTCCCAGAGGATGCTCTTCGGTGGTAATATTGTTTCGCAGCACCAGGTCGATTTCGTAATTCTCCCCTCTTTTTCTGGCAATGGGGGTAATAGTATTGTGAGGCTCATCCTGGGTATAGGCATAAACGAAAGCAGCTTCATCGCTGTATTCTCTCCAGGTATCCAGAATCCTGTCGGCCAGGGCAATAATCCGCTCTGTATCCGCCCCGGATAAACGGATAACCGACATAGGCCATTTGACGATTCCCGCTTTCACGTCCTCAAAGCCTTTTACTTCAAAGCTTCGCTCCACAGGGGCCTTTGCCATGGCAAATTCATAATTTCCTCCCTGAAAATGGTCATGGCTTAATATGGAGCCGCCTACGATGGGCAGGTCCGCATTGGAGCCTACCATATAGTGAGGAAACTGCTTTACAAAATCAAACAGCTTACAGAAGGTGGCATGCTCGATTTTCATCGGTGTATGTTTACGGTTAAACACGATACAATGCTCATTATAGTATACATAAGGGGAATACTGAAAGCCCCAACTGCTTTGATTAATTTCCACCGGAATAATTCGATGGTTCTGCCTTGCCGGATGGTTAATTCTCCCTGCATAGCCTTCATTTTCCATACAAAGGAGACATTTGGGGTAACCGCTCTGCTTAGCCAGCTTGGCTGCCGCAATGGCCTTGGGGTCCTTTTCCGGCTTGGAAAGATTGATGGTAATGTCAATATCTCCGTACTCTGTAGGAGTCACCCATTTTTCATCCCTGCACACCCGATAACGGCGGATATAATCCGTGTCCTGACTGAACTTATAGTAAAAATCGGTAGCCGCCTCTGGCGATTCCTCTTTATACAATTTCCAAAAGCGGCGGATTACTTCGCTGGGCCGGGGCAATAATACACTCATTATTTTCGTATCAAAAAGGTCTCTATGGGTTATGCTGTTATCCTCCATAAGCCCCTTTTCGGCTGCATAATCCAGCATATCCGCCAGAATCTCTTCCAGCCATGCTCCCGGGGACTTTGTTTCCCCATCCCGACTCTCTTCCTTTACCGGCTTTAGGGCAGTCTCTCCTTCTTCCATCTCATCCAGGCCAAAAAGCTCCAGCAGACGGTTTATCGTATAAATCTCATCTTCCTTCTCTAGTAAGCCTTCGTTTAATCCATATTCCACCAGTTGCCTGATTCTTTCACAAATCATCTTCTCCTCCATTCCGAAGCCTCATACCCCGTCTTCTATGATGCCGCCCTGCGGCATCTAAACTTCCCTGCCATGCCCACGGGCATAATTTTTTCTGTCGGCATAAGCCCTGGAAGTTCTCTTTACAATATTCTGGGACCGTCTCCCAGCTCTACCACATAGAAATCAGCCTTATAGCCAATCTTTTCTTTGTAAGCGGCTCCCACCTTTTCGATAAAGGTATCAATAGCCTCATCCTTTACGATGCTTACGGTACAGCCGCCGAAGCCTGCTCCGGTCATTCGGGAACCGATTACTCCGTCAATCTTCCACGCTTCCTCAACCAGAGTGTCCAGCTCAATTCCGGTTACCTCATAGTCGTCTCTTAAGGAAACGTGGGAAGCATTCATTAACTGGCCGAACAGGGCCACGTCGTTTGCCTGAAGAGCCTCCACTGCTTTAATGGTTCTCTGATTCTCATAAACCGCATGCTTTGCCCTCTTTTTGCGGACTTCATCTCCAATGGCAGCTTTATTTGCTTCAAACTGCTCTTTTGTCAGTTCGCCCAGAGCCTTAATGTCAATCACCTTCTTAAGCTCTTCCAGCGCAGTTTCACACTCGCTTCTTCTCTCATTGTACTTGGAGTCACCCAGGCCACGCTTTTTATTGCTGCTGGCAATGATAATCTTGGCATTCTCCAGCTTAACAGGCGCATAGGTATAGGAAAGGTCTGCGGTATCCAAAAAGATGGCATGGCCTTCCTTTCCCATAGCAATAGAAAACTGGTCCATAATGCCGCAGTTTACACCGTTAAACTTATTCTCTGAAAATTGCCCGATTAAAGCCAAATCCTGATTGGTTACATCAAAGCCATACAAATCCTTTAAGATAAATCCGGTCAGCACTTCTACGGAGGCAGAGGAAGAAAGCCCGGAGCCATTGGGAATATTGCCGTTTAACAGTAAATCCATGCCGCTGTCCATCTTCATTCCTTTTTCCCCAAAGGCCCACATCACTCCTTTGGGA
>JBNMJJ010000025.1:0-12682 GCA_050873745.1 Lachnospiraceae bacterium
AATAAAGCTCCCCCAGACCCAAACCGTATTCTGGGGCGAAAATCCGCTCCACTCACACAAAGCCCCATACCAGAAGGGCAGGGTAATCAGTTTCCTGGAAAAAATCACCCCCAGCTCCATAGGCTGTCCGGTAAAGGGGTGAACCTGGTTAATGGTGTCCGTGGTCAGGCTGGTCTGCATGGTTTCCAGCAAAGCATCCTGCCGATTCCCCACCATACCTGAACATAACACCAGAAAAATTCCCAGCCAAAGCCAGCCTGCAAGCCCGTAATACAGACCTCTTTTCTCTCCGCTGCCTTCTTTTTTCCATAGCCGCCTTACTTTTGTCAGCAGCCTGACCAGCTCCTTGCGGCAAATAATGAAAGCCGACAGGGAAGTTACTCCTATGAGAACCGCAAGAACCTTACAGGCCTGTCCAAAGCTCCAGCCCAAAAGCTGGGCCGCAGTAAAGACGACGCCCTGGATGAAAAAAAGGAAAAAGAAACCAGTCAGGTGTATCCACAACTGACTCGCTCCTTTCTCCCAACCTGTTTTACATAAAAGCATACCTGTCAAGTATACTGCCAACCACAATACCATTATACTCAGCATATATCTTGAACCCGCTCCAAATGGCCTTTCTTTTCATTTTAGATAATATAGTGTATAGTATAGCATAATCATTGTCCAAAGTCCAAACGAACTTTATCCGCCAGACAAGCGATATATTCACTGTTTGTGGGTCTCGTTTTTCCGGTCTCGCGGGAATAGCCAAAAATCTCATCAAACAACTGAGCATTTCCTCGTTCCCAGCTAACTTCAATGGCGTTGCGAACCGCCCGTTCCACCTTCTGGTCTGTAGTATGGTAATTTTTCGCAATCTCCGGGTACAGCAGTTTCGTAACACTTCCTACCAGCTCCATATCCTTTGCCGACAGGCAGATTGCCTCCCGCAGATAATGATAGCCTTTCAAATGCACCGGCACACCAATTTCCAGCATGAGCTTAGTCACTTCATGTATCATGGTACAATCACTCCTTCCCCGTTTGGATTCGATATTTTCAAATAATGATACCATTTTTATGGGTCTTTCCCACGCCTAATCTGTCGTGAAATTCCGCATTTTTTCGCCTTGTTTCGCCTTTTTCTGCCGCTTTTTTCCCTCCCCGGTTGAGGGCTTTTCCAAAAAAGGAATTCCCGTCTTTTGTTTTTTTCCCAAATGTATTATACTGAAACAATAAATACAGTGAAACAGGGTATGGGGAGATTGAATATGCAGTTTTTATCAGAATTATTACAGAATAAAGTTTTACTTGCCTCCGCCACCGGCTGGGTAGTCGCTCAGGTATTAAAAACCTTACTCTACACCTTCTTTAACAAAGAATTTGTAGCCGAGAGGCTTGTGGGCGGCGGCGGAATGCCCAGCTCCCATTCTGCTACAGTCTGTTCTCTGGCTGCAGCCTGTGCCATCCAATACGGGGCATCCAGCTTCGAATTTGCCGTTACCGCCATTCTGGCCCTGATTGTCATGTACGATGCTATCGGCGTCCGACAGGAAACAGGCAAACAGGCCAAGGTACTGAACGATATGGTGGAAATGTTTTCCCACATGGGCAAGGACATGGACATCGAGAAGCAGTTAAAGGAATTTGTGGGACATACCCCTCTCCAGGTCCTGGCAGGCGCCATTTTAGGCGTCATCACCGCATATGCGGTGATGCTGTAGCCCCTTTTATATGCCCTTCATATATTCTGCAATGGCTTCCTGCCAGTGGGCAAATCGGTAGCCATTGGTCATCTTAAACATATAATTTTCCAGAACGGAATTGGCGGGACGGGCTGCCTGCTGGGGATAGTCCGCCAGATACTGAGCGGTGGTCACATCCTCCACAATCGTCTCTTTTCCTGCCAAACCAAATACCTCTCTTGCAAAATCCGCCCAACTGCACTGCCCTTCACAGGTAGCATGAAAAAGACCATAGTTCTCGCTGAACAAAAGGGAGTCAATTCCTTTAGTCAATTCCAGTGCGCTGGTAGGCGTACCTATCTGGTCTGAGACCACTCTTACCTTATCATTATTCTCCGCAAGACGAAGCATGGTTTTGGCAAAGTTTTTGCCGTCCCCATAGAGCCAGGCCGTTCTCAGAATGAAATAACGGCTGCAAAGCTCTTTTACCATTCTTTCTGCCGCTTCTTTGGTGGAACCATAGACGCTTGCCGGGCCGGTGGGGTCCGTTTCATAATATGCTCCCGTTTTACTTCCGTCAAAAACGTAGTCGGTTGAAATATGAATCAGCTTCGCTCCCGTTTCCTGAGCCGCAATCGCCAGATTCCTGGCTCCCAGGGTATTCACCTTAAAGGCCAAATCCTGATTGGTCTCACAGGCATCCACCGCTGTATAGGCCGCACAGTTAATCACCGCATAGGGCTTGATTTCTCTGGCCAAGGCCATTACTTCATCTATATTGGCAATATCCAGTTCCTGCACATCCGTATTGACAAATTCCAAATCGGCAGCCTTAGCATAAAACTGGTTCACTGCCCTTCCAAGCTGGCCGTTACAGCCGGTAACAAGTATCTTTTTCATGAAATTCTCCTGTTCTTTATTCCCTATTCTATCATCAGCCTGTTTCTTTTTCAAGTTCCTCCATTTCCCTCATCCCGGGATAGGAAGCAATGGCCCCTTTCTTTTGTACGCTTAAGGAGGAAAAACTGTTGGCAAAGGAGAGCCATGCCTCTATCTCCTGTGTAGAAACCTCCTCCAGATTTTCAGTCGTAACGCCATGAATATACATCTGGTACAGGAATGCGCCAATAAAGCCGTCCCCGGCCCCTGTGGTGTCCACCGCCTTTACCTTTCGTCCGTCTACCTTTGCCTGGGCCTTTTTCGTATAGCATTCGGCTCCTTTTGCTCCTCGGGTATAAATAACCATTCCTACATTTCCGGTAAACAGCCTCTCCAGCGCCTCCTCTATTTTTTCCGTACCGGTTAAAAACTCCAGCTCTTCATCGGAAATCTTCAGAAGATGAGCTTCGGGAATAAATTCCCACACTCTTTTATACAGAGCCTCATCATCCTTCCACAACGGCCTTCTCAGATTCGGGTCAAAGCTAATCAGCATCCCCTGCTGCCGGGCATAGAGGATGGCCTGTCTATGGGCTTCTTTCATGGGAAAGTCCCCCAAAGAAACGGAACAGAAATGGAGAAGCCATCCCTCCTCAAACCACTGGCCGCAAATCTGGGAAGGCTCAAGAAGCATGTCCGCACTAGGCTTTCGGTAAAAAGAAAACTCCCGGTTCCCCTCCTCCTTAAGAGCCACAAAAGCCAGGGCCGTATTTGCCTTGTCCGTCTGCTGTACATAGCTTCTTCCAATACCGTTTCGGTCAAATTCCTCCAGAATTTTATCCCCAAAAGGGTCGGCTCCCAACTGGGTAATCATCTGGGCCTCTCCTCCCAGCTTGACGAAAGCCCCGCAGACATTGGCCGGAGCCCCTCCCACAACGGGCGAAAAACCCTCCACATCCTTAATTCCCCTGTTGCTCTGTTTGGGAATAAAATCGATTAATGCCTCCCCTATGGCATAAAGTTTTTTCATTCTACCCTCCATCTATTAAGTATTAAGTCTTTTTTAAGATTATATAAAATTTTTAAATTGCTAATGACGTATAAAAATTTCTATGCTATAATTTTACGGTTACATAGGAAAAAAATCAAGCATTTGAGAAAGCGAGGACACAATGAAGAAACTCAATCTATTGCTTCTGGCTGCCCTATCCTCCGCTCTGTTGTTAACTGCCTGCGGCAAGGAAGAAGAACCCCAGCCTGTTCAGGAAGCAAGCGTTGTGGATGCAGTACCGGAAGTGCCTGCAACCAATGAAGAAACACCTGTTTCTGAACCTACTGATGAAGACCTGCCACCTGCAGAAGGCATGGTAAGAAGCCCCCTGACCAATGAATGGGTGGATGCCCAGACCGCATCCTTAAGACCCCTGGCGGTTATGGTTCCTAACGATAAAAGCGCCCTGCCTCATTATAATCTGTCCAAAGCAGACCTTCTTTATGAATGTCTTGTAGAAGGGGAAATTACCCGTCTTATGGCAGTATATGGTGACTGGACCAATCTGGAACGGGTGGGCAACATCCGAAGCTGCCGTGATTATTTTATTTACTGGGCTTTTGAATGGGATGCCCTCTATGTTCATGCCGGCGGCCCCTTCTATATTGACGAAGTTGTCGGCCGTAAGGATACCCACAACATCAATGCTTTAACGGCACCCAGCGGTGTATTCTATCGTACCACAGACCGTTCCGCACCTCAGAATCTCTATCTGGACGGTGCAGACATTTACAAAGAAGCTAACCGTCTTGGCTATCCTCTGGAAGCAAGAGCCGACTACATAGAAAGCGCTCCGCATTTTCAGTTTGCTTCCAAATCGGCTCCTAACACCCTGGAACAGTACAGCAATGCAGCCGTTGCAAAGAAGATTGATTTAGCTAACGCATATCCTACCACCAGAACCTGGTTTGAGTATAATGAAGCAGACGGTTTATATTATCGTTTCCAGAAAACCTCCGGCGGCGCTCATAAAGATGCGGCAACCGGTGAGCAACTGGCCTTCAAAAACGTTTTAGTACAGTTCACCTATCACGAAGTCCGTGATGCCAAAGGTTATCTTGCCTTCCAGTGTATTGACAGCACCAGAGACGGCTGGTTTTTTACCAATGGAAAAGCGATTCATGTAAATTGGAAAAAGACATCCGATTACGGAACAACCCGTTACTATGATGATGACGGCAATGAAATTAAGCTGAATACGGGTAAAACCATGGTTTGTATCGTAGAGGATGGAGATACCTTCAGCTTTGAAGATTAACACCTTGAAGATTAAAGTACGGCTTAAACGCTGTTAAAAAAACTTCCGGTCATTTCACAGGCCGGAAGCTTTTTTTCATTCTTTATATTAATTCGGATAATGCCAGGATTAAAAACCCTTATCGCTCTCCCAGTCCCAGGCGATTGAGCGCAGAGAAAATTGCCCTTACAGACGCCCTTGTAATGTTGCTGCTTACGCCTACACCATAGGTAACTCTGCCGCTGTTGGTATCCAGCAGGTGAATGTAAGCTGCCGCCTGTGAGTTTGAACCGGACTGCAATGCGTGCTCTTCGTAATCCAGAATTTTTACATCCAAATCCAGATTCTCATGCAAGCCTCTCTTGACCGCATCAATGGGGCCGTTACCCACGGCTTCAAAACTTCTCTCCACTCCGTGGTCAGTATAAACCACCCTGACACTGGTGTCGAAAGCCTTCTCTTCCTCGCTGCGTTCAGTAACCTGCAATTTTCTGAAGTGCAGGGGCTCTTTCCTGTCCAGATATTCTTCCCTGAACTTAGCCATAATCTCCTCAGGAGAAACCTCACCCTTGACCTCTGAAAGATTCTGTATAACGTTTGCAAATTCTTTGTGCATGGCCTTAGGCAGCTTGAATCCAAAATAGGTATCCATAATGAAAGCTACGCCGCCCTTGCCCGACTGTGAGTTAATTCGGACGATAGGCTCATATTCTCTTCCAATATCCGCCGGGTCAATGGGAAGATAAGGCACCTGCCAAATCTCACTTTTTCTCTCCTGCATGGCATGAACGCCTTTATTAATGGCATCCTGATGAGAGCCGGAAAAGGCCGTAAATACCAGCTTACCTGCATAGGGATGTCTGGGATGAATAGGAATTTTACAGCACCGCTCATAAATTTCGATAATCTCGTTTATATGCTCAATGTTCAGCTTTGGATTAATTCCCTGAGAAAACATATTGTAAGCAATATTCAGAATATCCACATTGCCGGTTCTTTCTCCGTTACCAAAAAGCGTACCCTCTACCCGGTCGGCTCCTCCCAGTAAAGCCAGCTCTGCGCTTGCCACCCCGGTTCCCCTGTCATTATGAGGATGGATACTCAAAATAATGCTTTCCCGGTCTTCAAAATGCGTATTCATCCATTCAATCTGGTCCGCATATACGTTAGGCGTATTCATCTCTACCGTGGAAGGAAGATTGATGATGATGGGATTCTCCTTCGTTGCTCCCCAGGTTTTCTGCACGGCTGTACAAATCTCAAGGGCAAAATCCACTTCCGTTCCGGTAAAACTTTCCGGAGAATACTCCAAAATGATTTTGCCGGGGAATTTTTCTGCCCTCTCTTTCACCATTTGGGTGCCCTTCACTGCAATATCAATAATCTCCTCCCTGCTCATACCGAAAACTACGTCCCTTTGCAGGGTAGAAGTAGAATTATAGATATGTACAATGGCCTGCTTGCAGCCTTCAATGGCTTCGAAGGTACGGTCAATCAGTTCCTCTCTGCACTGGGTCAGTACCTGGACTCTTACATCGTCAGGAATCAGTCTGCAGTCTACCAGACGCCGCAGAAAATCAAACTCAATCTGGCTGGCTGCCGGAAAGCCTATTTCAATTTCCTTGAACCCCAGTTTAATCAGATATTCAAACATTTCCACCTTCTCATGCACCACCATAGGGTCGATAAGCGCCTGATTCCCATCCCGCAAATCCACACTGCACCAAATCGGCGCCCTGGTAATCTCTTTGTCCGGCCAGGCTCTTTCAGGATAATTCAAAACCGGATTCTTTTTGTAACGCTTAAAATTCAACATAGTATTACTCCTCCATTCTCCACACATCAGTTATTCTACTTTCAACCCCTCTGTACAACAAAAGCCCACCTTATACAGGTGGGCTTATCCTTTTATTCTCCTAAACCATTTTCCACAGCCGTGACCAGAGCCTTCAATGCTTCTTCCTCATCCTGGCCCTCACAAATAAGCTCAATTTCATCGCCGGATCTGATACATGCACCTAATACGCTAAGTACACTCTTAGCATTCGCTGTGTTTCCCCTGTATGTGAATGTAATCAATGATTTGTATTGCATTGCTTCTTTACATAGGACACCTGCAGGTCTTAGGTGCAGCCCTGTTGGGTTCTTGATAACTACCTTCTGGCTTACCATTTCCCATCCCTCCAATTTCTACCCCATTATCGTTGTTAGGCTAAGAACATGATAGCATATCTGTTCCTTTTCCTCAAGTTTTTTTACAACATGGTATTTTGAATAAGTTCTGCCAGCATTTTGGCTTCTTCATCGATTATCTGCTGATTCTTGCCTTCTATCATTACTCTTACCTTGGGTTCCGTTCCTGAAGGCCGAATCAGCACCCTTCCCTCTCCGGCAAACTTTTCTTCCAACTGCTGAATCGCCTGGGCAATTTCCGGATAGTCCATATACTTCTCTTTCTTATGATTCGGCACCTTGGCATTCACCAATGCCTGGGGAAGAACCGTCATAATGGCTGCCAGCTCAGACAGTGGCTTGCCCGTCTCCACCATAACCTGTAAAAGATGAAGGGCGCTTAACAAGCCGTCGCCGGTAGTATTTTCCTCCAGAAAAATAACGTGGCCTGATTGTTCTCCTCCCAGGCTGGCGCCGATTTCCTTCATTCTTTCCAGTACATAGCGGTCTCCTACCTTGGTCTGTTCAATGGTAAGGCCCTTTTCCTTCGCCATCAGATAGAAGCCCAGATTGCTCATTACGGTAGCCACAATAGTATCCTTTTTCAGCTTTCCCTGGGCTTTCATGTGATTCCCTACGATAGCCATAATCTGGTCGCCATCCACCACTTTACCGTTTTCATCTACGGCCAGAAGACGGTCCGCATCTCCGTCAAAAGCCAGGCCCACATTGGCCTTTTCATATACCACCCTCGCCTTCAGCTCCTCCATATGGGTAGAGCCGCAGTTGGCATTAATATTGGTGCCGTCAGGATTATTGTGGATGGCAATTACCTGTCCCCCCAAATCCTTGATGGCTTCAATGGAAGTGTAATAGGAAGCTCCTTCCGCACAGTCCACAACGATTTTTAAATTACTTAAATCCACCGGCACGGCCTGTACTGCATGATTGATATATTCTTCCCTTGCGTCGGTACGGTATTTGATTTTTCCCACACCGGAACCGGTAGGAAATTTAACACCTGCCATATTGCTCTTAATCAGGGCTTCAATTTCATCCTCCAACTCATCGGGCAGCTTGTAGCCTTCTCCATTAAAGAATTTTATTCCGTTAAATTCTACCGGATTATGAGAAGCAGAAATAACTACTCCCGCATCCACCTTATATTTTTTGGTCAAATAAGCCACTGCCGGAGTGGGAATCACCCCTACATATACTGCATTTGCTCCTACGCTGCAGGCTCCTGCCATTAAAGCATTAGCCAGCATGTCACCGGAAATCCTTGTATCGCAGCCCACCATAATGGTTGGCTTATGCTCTGTTTCTCTGGTCAGCACATAGGCTCCCGCCTGCCCTAACTGCATAGCCAGCAATGGGGTCAGTTCTTCATTGGCAACGCCTCGTACTCCGTCTGTCCCAAATAATCTTGCCATCTTTTTCTCCTTCCAGAATCTCTTTTATTGCAAAATGTCAATCCTGTTCTTCTCTCTTATTCCGCTGCGGAAATCTCAACCTCAATTTCCAGCTTCTCCTCCAGTTCTACCCCTTCCGGCAGCTCAAAGGAAACCGGTATATTGTAGATTCCTTCCTCCAGTTCCTGAAGCTCCTTCTGTACCATATATTCCTGTAAGTCCAGATACCCTAAAACCTCCGCTTCATTTAAAGCTGCCATAGGCGTTTCCAGACCGGTAAAGGTAATCTTCATGGCTTCTTCTTTTACTGTAATTTGGCCCTCCAGGCCTTCCGGTACATTGATAACCTGAAGCCGTTTCAGGTCAAATTCCACCGTTTTGCTGACTTCCTTCTCAATATAAGCAGTTACAGAAGCCTTTCCCGTAAAGGAGGAATCAGCCAAAGAAACTCCCTCCGGCAAATATTTCTTCAAATCGACGGTGGAGTTTACATCTGCTCTTGCATTAGAAATATCCACTGCATCTGCAATCTCCATATCATTTACATTTTTAATTGCATTGCTTTTTCCTGCAATCAAAATACTGGAAGGCTCGCCCTTAATCTCCCCGGTCCATCCGAAACCATTCTGGGGCATTCCGTTGACCTGGTAATGAACAGGTATTTCCTTGGTTTCCAGAATGGAAGCCGCACATTGAACCTCGTCAACACTGGTGGTAAGACGGCTATCCACAATTTTTTCTCCCTCTTCATTGTACAGTTCCACAGGAAGCACTATGCTGACATCGTCGGTAAGCCCCTCTAAATCGAAGGTTACCGCAGCCCTGTGTACCGTATTGACCACCGATTCCGGTCCGGATATTTTCAGCACATTCTGTTCTGTACTTGTCCGTCCCACAATATGCCCATCGGCAGGGCCGCTCTTTATGATTACTTCTATCCTTTTTTGTACTCTGCGGATGTCTTCCACCTTTAAGGAAACGTAGGTCTGCTCTGAGCGCAGGCTTTCGATTTTACTTCCGCTGACCTTAGAGGTGTTCAGCTTAATCGGCACCTGATTGTTTTCGTCTATTTCCCTCAGGTCTGCTGTAGCTACGATATTAGAAGCGGAAAAAGTATCCAACACGGACCGGTTCGCCCTTACATTTACCGTAATCTCATTGGAATTATTCACAATCTCCACATATTTTCCCGCACTGGTCATGGCTGCCATATTCTGTAGCTGCACGGTCACTGCATAGGTTTTACTCTGATATGGGTCGTTGATATTAATGGAAATAATCCATATTCCTACGGAGAACAGGACAGCGATAATTTTCAGATTCAGATTTTTCGTCAGCTTTTCCTTCATCTCTATTTTCCCTTCTCGTTGTCCTTAATCTTCACCTTGAAAATCCTTCTCTTCTTCTCATCTACGGGTTTATTCTGAATCTTCGTCAGATATTTCTCTACGTCTTCTCCCCGAAGACCTCTGTTCAGTTCCCCCTTGTAGGCCGCACTGATTTTTCCCGTTTCTTCTGAAACTATCAAGGTAAGGGAATCCGTTGCCTCCGATATGCCCACACCGGCCCTGTGCCTGGTTCCCAAATCCTTGCTCAATTCCATATTATCGGAAAGAGGCAGGTAGCAGGTCGCCGAAATAATCCTGTTCCCTCTGATGATGACGGCTCCGTCATGAAGAGGAGTATTATGTTCGAAAATATTAATCAATAACTGACTGCTGACCACGCCGTCCACTTCAATTCCCGTCGCTTCATATTCTGTCAGGGTGTCATTCTGACCGATAACGATTAGCGCTCCCGTTTTTACCTTTGCCATCTCCACACAGGCTTTGGTAATTTCACGGATGGTTTTATCCGAAAAAAGACCTTCATCTGCACGGTTAAAATCCACCGGCAGAAAGGCCCTGATAAAATTCTTTTTTCCCAACGTTTCGAGAGCCTTCCTCAGCTCCGGCTGAAGCACGACGATAACAGCAATGGCACTGATATAGACTACATTCTGTGCAATCCAGATAATGGTATTCATCTCAAACAGCACTGCAATCAAAAACATTACCATTATCGAGACGATACCTTTCATCAAAGACCATGCACGAGTGTTCTTCATCCATACCAGTATATGGTACACGACCAGGGAAATAATGGCAATTTCCACCACGTCAATTACACCCA
Source organism: Lachnospiraceae bacterium (assembly GCA_050873745.1). GTDB lineage: Bacteria > Bacillota > Clostridia > Lachnospirales > Lachnospiraceae > SFDP01. Next base: position 10,591 of record JBNMJJ010000025.1, read on the forward strand.
CGCTGGGAATATGAAGATTAGGATTATTTTCAAAAAAAGTCAATATCTGCTCCATCTGCTGTCAGTCCTGTCCTAGTGTTTTTTTACATCCTCCGCCCTGCTCCCCGTAGTACGGGATACACCATGAGCAGTTTTAATGGTACTTACTTTTTTTACCTGTTTTCCCGCCACTTTCTTCTGCTGCTTATTGATTCGCTTAACCCTCTTTGCAGGCGCTGCAACCATGTTCTTGGGTACTGCTTTTACATAATAATAATACTCATCATCTTCAAACTGCACCACTTCCGTCCGGCTGTAATCCACATTAAATTCCATAAACCTTATGGTCTGGCAGATAAGAAAGGCAATCACGCTCCCTATTATTATTTCCAAAACGGAAAAATTCAAATCCATCATAAACTCACAAATCAGCAGCAAAATCGCTTCTGTGGCAGTTCCCACAACAATCGCCACGTTCCAGGCATAGTTTATGGACATTTTCCTTATGGTATAGACCAGAATTGTGGTTACTGCAAATACAACGATAGTAACCAGCATAGCTTTATTATCCAGTATTCCGTCAATCATCAGACGTAGCTTCTGTGAACCGGTTTCCGCATCCTGTGCAGAAAAAACGGTTAAATTATCCTCCATATAGCTAATCATAAACCGAACCACTACGCCGCAGCTAACGGCGATAGCGGATACAGGCCCCCCCATAAGCCCCATAGCAATGGGAATCACATAGGGAATTTTTACGGCGAAAAGCAAAGGAGTAAACAGAACCACCATAGTATTCCTGGGCGTAAAGCGAAAATACAGCAAAAACAGCAGCAGGAACACTGCCAGCACAACACCTGCACATTCCACTGCCAGCTCGTAGCTATGCAGCAGAACAAATAAAGCAGACACCAGTACAATAAAGTTACGGGGCATAAAGGAGCACATCAATGCCACTACCAGGACGATTGCCGGGTTTTTCAAAGTGTCCATATAGCCCATATTCCCGTTAATTAACAGCAGGCAGATAAGGGCCAGCAAAAATTTCAGACAGGGTTTTACATATAGTTCATGTTTGCGGTAAAAATGTTTGATTGTATCTCTTATTTCCAGTAAACTTGTCATGGATACTTCCTTTCGGTTCTCTCCCTTTATTCCTCTTCCCCGTAAATATGGGATAATTTTTTTAAATTTGCATAGTACAGTCTTGTACTTTGCAAAGAACGGTTATACTGATACAGTGAAACCACATAGGTAATCAGCATGAATATTCCCAGCATAACCAGATAAAGAATAATGACTACCTTAATAAACTGCAACATATCCATCTGATAGATTTCTTTCATAAAAAGCTCGAAATCATACAGGATATATAACCCTACCAATATGGCGTAGGCCACGGTGGTGGAAAGCACCGTCTTCACCAACTGCAGACTGATATAATCACTTCTGAAAAAGCTGACCACAGGCTTATGCTTACGAAATTCCCCCTGCTCGTAAGCCGCCATACGGGTCATCAGCTTCACTCGACTTTCATTAATCATATAAAAAACTCTTTGCCTTTCCTATTCCTTATCCAGATAGCGCATCTTTGCCCCATCTTTGGCAGGCTGAGGAGGTGGTGTAAAACCAGCCTTCTTGCCGATGGCATCATTCAGGGTATTGGTCAGCTCAGCCTTGCAGGCCGCACAATACCTTCCGCTTTTAATCATCTTTCCGCAGCGTTCACAGCCTATTCCCATCGGTGAGTCGTCGGAAAATACCAGCCGTTCTTCCCTTACCCACTGCTGTATCTGCTTAACGCTCACATCGCAGGCCTCTGCCACTTCATGGATGCCGGTTTTTACATTCTCAGTGACGTATTTTTTTACCTCCTGGAATTTGTCCTCTTCTTCCTGTCTGCAGGCGGCGCATAAAACAGGCCCCATAACATAATTGAATAATCGTTTGCATTTTCTACAGTTTTTTACATTCATTACTGTTTCCTCCTTACCTTCTTTTAAAGGCCATGACCGATGGAAACCGAGAGAACATAGACGTTATCAATGCCTCCCTCCCGGCAGACCTTAGCCACGGCATCTACAGTGCTTCCGGTAGTGTAAATATCATCTAT
>JBNMJJ010000026.1:0-12681 GCA_050873745.1 Lachnospiraceae bacterium
ACTATACTGTGGTGTCCGTCCTCCGACAAATGAATAATATCTACCCTGCCTTCCAATACAATTCCTGCATGGGTTATGGGCTTTTTGTAGCCGTATATGCTTTCTCCCTTTTGATACCCCTTAAGGTAACAGGATTTTGCTTCCGCAAGGTAAACAATCAGGTTATCCGGCAGTCTGTTAAAAAGCTCCGACTCTCGTAAAATATTGAGATATTTTATCATTTGGCTTTCTCCTGTTCGTTGCAAATGCAACAGAAATAGAAATCAATTTATGTTATTGTCTTCATACTTAAGTTAGTTACTTCTAATTAATGATGTATTATACCGGATAGAAATTATTATTTCAACAACAATTTTCTCTACTAAACAAATTTTGTTGAAACTCCGGTAAAAAGAAAGTAAATTTTGTTTTTGTTAAACAGGAGATATTATCTATGAAATTCAGTGTAGAAAACGGCTACTTCAGCTACCCCGGCGGAAGGCAGGTGCTGAAAAACATTAATTTTGACGTTCAGACCAGGGAGATTCTTTCCATCCTTGGCCCCAATGGTGTAGGAAAAACCACCCTTTTGAAATGTACCCTTGGACTGCTTCAGTGGCACCAGGGGGAAACTTTGATTGACGGGGAGAATATTGCCAAAATGAAATATTGTGATATTTGGAAATCTATCGGCTACGTTCCCCAGGCGAAACTTTCCGCTTTCGCTTATACTGTGGATGAAATGGTTCTTTTGGGCCGCAACAGCCACTTAAAGTACTGGAGCAGCCCAGGAAAGCAGACAGGGAAATCACTTCACAGTGCATTGAGCGTATCGGTATCGGCTACCTGAAAGGAAAGCTGTGCAGCAAAATCAGCGGAGGTGAGTTGCAGATGGTTCTTATCGCCCGGGCTCTCGCCTCCCAGCCCAAGCTATTGATTCTGGATGAGCCGGAATCTAACCTGGACTTTAAAAACCAGTTGATTGTTCTGGAAACCATCAAAAACCTTCGGGATGAAGAGGGTATTTCTTCTATTGTCAATACTCACTATCCCGACCATGCTATTTCTCTTTCTGACAAGGCCCTGATACCTAACCGGGACGGCAGCAGCATATTCGGCCCTGCCGACAGCAGCATTGCCGAGCATCATCTGAGGAGGGCCTTCGGCGTTAATGTAAAGATTAAGGATTTTTACCATAGCGAAAAGAAATATACCTGTGTAATGCCTCTGTCCATTGCCGCTGTAAATTAATGAGGAGCGAATTTCACGCCAACATAAACACATTAAAAAAGCCTTTAAGTATTAATCTCTCAATACTTAAAGGCTTCTTAATTTACACTCTTAAATTAGTCACAGGTGTAAGGCATCAAAGCTACATGACGGGCACGCTTAATTGCTACGGTAAGCGCTCTCTGATGCTTTGCACAGTTGCCTGTGATTCTTCTGGGAAGAATTTTACCTCTTTCGGATACATATCTTTTCAGCTTGTTGGTATCCTTGTAATCGATAACATTATCTTTTCCACAGAACACACAAACTTTTTTTCTTCTACGAATACCGCCTCTTCTCTTCATCGGAGAATCAGCTTCGTCTGATTTATTAAAAGCCATGATAAATGCCTCCTATCTTAAAATTACCGGAAAAGCCCTCCGGTCTCCTGTTTGTTAGTTAAACGGCAGTTCTTCATCGATTCCGTCAGGAATATTCATGAAGCCATCACCTGCGGACACCGGTTCCGGACGGCTGCTGCCGCCGAAGCCTGAAAACTCCCCATTCCCTGCAGACGCATTCTTACTTTCTGCAAATTCGATGTCTTCCGCAACAATATCCGTCGTATACACCTTTACACCGTCTCTGTTGGTGTAGCTTCCTGTCTGAATACGCCCGCTCAAAGCAACCTTGGTTCCCTTGTGGAGATACTTCTCCGCAAATTCTCCCAGTCTGCCAAAGGCCACACAGTTAATAAAATCTGCGGTCTGTCCTTCTGCATTGTTACGGTTTCCTCTTCTATCTACTGCCAGTGAGAATCTGGCAACGGCCATAGGACTTTCGCTGTTCTGAGAATATCTTACCTCAGGCTCTCTCGTTAATCGTCCCATAAGAATTACTTTATTCATCTTCTTCTCCCTTTCCGGCATACCGGAAGGTACGCCTCTAAGCCTCCTGCTTAACGCATAAATATCTGATTACGTTGTCCATGATACGAACGCGGCTCTCAATTTCAGCAGGAACAGTGCTCTCAGCATCGAACTGGATGAAGTAATAAAAAGCTTCTTTCATTTTCTGAACTTCGTAAGCCAATCTCTTCTTTCCCCAATCATCAATATTGGTAATCTGGCCGCCGAATCTTTCGATTGTGGCCTTTACCTTATCAATGGTAGCGGTTCTTTCATCGTCTTCGATTTTCGCACTCACAACAACTGCTAATTCATATTTGTTCATGCTAGTTACCTCCTTTTGGTCTCTGGCCCCACAAACTGCGGAGCAAGGAATTAATATATCACAGGTCTGTATATTACCATAAAAAACCTTTATCCGCAAGGCTTTTCTTATTTTTTTCGGTAAAGAATGTAGGCATCCGTTTCTTCTATCACCTGGCAGCCGGACAGGTATTCCCAATCTACGCTGCTGTAATCATACAGGATGGGCCAGATTGTGGTCTGATAGTCCTGCTCTGCAATTTCTTTGGGAAGAAGGATGTACTGCGCCTCTTTCTGCTTTGCCTCCCGGGGCCGCAGGTCCCAGTAAAACTGCAGCACATATTTCTGGTAATCGTCCATGAAGCAGATGCTTTCCACTTCCTTTATCTCTGCCCTTTCCCAGATTTCCTTAATCTTCGTCTCCCTGTCTCCATAAGCCCCATTATAATAGGAAGAAAAAAGCCAAATGCAGGTCCATGCCAGAAGAGCTGCTGCTGCCCCCTTCTCCCCTTTTTCTTTTTTAAATTCTGACAAATATGTCATAATCAATAAAGCCAGGGGAACTCCCAGGGAGGTGAATACCCGGTAATAAGGCTGTACCGACTGGATGACCAGAATCAGAGGAAGGCCCCCCAGCAGGCTGACCAGATAAAGAAAGAGGAAAAATCTTTTCTTTTCCTTTTTATGAAAGGCCCTGACTGCCCCCAACAAGCAAATTATCATAGAAACAGCCAAAAGAATAACCAGAATCCGGCCAAAAGAGGACACGAACAAATTCATCAGTCCTCTGCTCCAACTGAAAAATTCGGCTATGACCTTCCCTCTGTCCACACTCTGCACATAGGGGGAGGCCAGCATATAATCCATTCCTCTTTTCCAGGCGCCAAAAGGAGCTTTTAGAATAATATCCACCTGATATATTCCGAAATATCCGCTGTCCGGCGTTTTGCTCAGCAGATTGGAGCCGATAGCCAGCCAGATAACGCTGTACAGGCCAAAGGTGGCTATTGCCGCCGCTATACTTGCCATAATCAGGTAAATCAGCGTCCTTATTTCTTTTCGGAATAAAAGATATAGGCCCCCGGCCAGACAAAGGGGCAGCACCCAGTAAACGTTGCTGGGAACCGTATAAAGCCCCGCCGTCAGCGAGAACGCAAAGAATACATAGTAGGTGATGCCTGCTTTTTCTTTCATACAGATATGGTAGAGCATAATACTTGCCAGAAGGTAAAGTCCCGTAGACAGAGTATATCCTCTTCCCTGAATGGAGATAAAATTGACCAGATAAAAGGAGCTGTAGAGAAAAACACAGCCCAAAGAGAGGCTTTTGGAAAAGAAGCGTCCTGCCAGATAGTACAGCATTATCAGGTTGCCCACGGAAAACAGCCAGGATATACCCCGAAGAGCGATATAAGGATTTCCAAAGACCATGAGAAAGCCCGACAGCACCGAATACAACACATGGTTGTTGGGCACAGGCCAGTGGATGGCTGCATAAACGGGCCCTCTGCTGATAAAGGAATAATAGGTATACAATTCGTCATACCAGGGCTTTAGAGCAAACAGCCGCCAGCCATAATAGACCGCCATTGCCAGGAGAAAAAGGGTAAAGACCTTATTCTCTTTTACCAGACCGGTGATTTTCTCCCTGACTGCACTGATTCTTTTCTTCTTTTCTCCTCCAGCCATAGCGTCTTCCTTTCTTCTTCTCACATTATCCTCCATGATGCCGCCTTGCGGCATCTCTAATCGGCGGGGAGAATGCCCGTTTTTGGGCATTCTCCGGTGTGAAGCTAGAACTTCTTGGCGAAACAGCTTTTGCTGTGAGCCTTTAGAAGTTCTCTTCACACTATTTCCAATCCCACTGGGCACAGGCAAAAAAATTCGCCTCAAATGCCCAATCAAGCATCTAAATTTAAATAATTCAGGCCAAATAATACTTGATTCGGGCATAGACAAAAAAATTTACGTTCCATACCCCTATATCAATTCCTTTAGGGGCAATGAAACACAAAAATTCTGTCTATGCCCATTCAAGCCATTTTTCCTTAATATTCTCACCTGTAATATTCACTGATTGGGCAATAATGTTTACAAAAATTGTATATGCCCAAACACAGCCTGCATAATGCCGCTGCTGCCATGCAGCATCTCAACTTTGCGGGGAAAATATCCGTATTCCGGGCATTCTCCGGGCGTAAGCCCGACATATGCTTCGCATAAGCCTCTGAACTCTCTTGCGCATGCCCTTTGGGCATGATTTAGCCTCTTCTGTGAGCATTGAGAACTTCTCTTCACATTACTCGTCTATCCGATACAGATTAAACCAGTATCTTTCCAACAAAAAGCTGCCTTCTTCGCTCACTGTAAGGCCCAGTTTCCGCCACTGCTCTGCAATTTCCTCTCTGGAATTGAAGCTGCCCAAAAACCAGACCCTTCCTTCTGTCTGTTCTGCCAGCAGATTTTCTATATCGGCAATGTCTTCCAGCAGATAAAAATTTCCATATACCTCCTGAATCAACTCTTCCGGCCCCTGATACAAAAGATAGCTGTCGTTTTCCAGGTAATAGCCCACAACCGCCTGTACATGGTTGAAGTTAAAGACCAGCGTATCAGCCTCCTGAATCTGCTCAAGTCCCTCAAGAGTAACCGCCATCTGCTCCTTCTTATTGTTTTCTTCCCAGAAAACACCCCTCACATTCATCTGCCCCATAAAAAGGGTCAGCAGCAGAACCGTAAGCCAAACCGTCCCTTTATTACATTTATCCAGAAGAAGGGCAAACACCAGCCAAAAACTGCCTAAAAAGGGAATCATATAACGATACACGAATAGAGGGGAAACCAAAATAGAAAGACCTACGCCTGCAAGAATCACTCCCCCCAGCATTCCCCATCCCAAAAAGATGGCTCTTTTTGCCTCTTCCTTGGGTAAACTGCCGGCTGTTTTCCACAAAAGCAGTCCTGCCAAAACCAGGGTGGACAGAATCAGCAGAACGGCAAGCGCAAAATTCAGCCTGGGATAGCCTCCTGAAGGCAGGTAAATATATTTCACACAGCCCGGGAAGGCTTTCCAGGTCAAAGGAGGAATCCAGTAACTTCCCCTGACCGCTGAAAACTGTTTGATTAAGGTTCCCATCCAGGGCAAATAGGCAAAAAAAGAGGCTCCGATACAAAGCAGCCACCTTTTCATGCTGCTTCTGTCTTTTCTGATTATCCAGCCCAGAAGCAGATACAGAAAAGCTATTCCCACACAGGAAAAGTAATGAGTATAGGCTACCAGGATACCGAAGATAAACAGTCCTAAAAAGGCTGTCTTCTTTTTACTGACACAGATGTCATTTGCAAACAAAAAAGCCAATGTAACCAGAAACAGAGCCAGGGAGTACATCCTGATTTCCATTCCGTAGGCCGTAAGCTGAGGCATGGTATATACACAGAAAATAAATACTCCTGCCGTGAAGAGACTGAACCTCTTTCGGATTTTCGTGGCGGCCAGAAGCCAAAGCCCCGCCATAGGAAGAGTTGAAGCCAGCTTGGCCAAAATCACGGTGTTTTCCTTCGTCAATTCGCCCCCTATCACGCCTCCTGCCTGAACAAAGGCTTTTAAATACCAATAATAAAAGGGAGGATGTACATCCCGGGCGGTAAACCGGGTAATCTCTCTAAAGGAACCAGAGAGCATTTTTACGGAAAATACCTCATCGTACCAGATGTCTGCCGAAAAGCAGGCAAGGAACATTTTTCCCAGCCAAAACAGGCTGCCCAGAAGAAGGATAAGCCCCAATACATCCTTTATGTTTCCTTTTTTTACCAAATCACTGCTCTTCATGGTTTCGCATTACCTGCCGGATATTTTTTTCCGCCTGAGGCCTGGCAATCATAATCTGATGTCCGCAGCCCTGACATTTCAGCCGAAAATCCGCTCCAATTCTCAGCACCTCCCATGCCTTGCTGCCGCAGGGGTGCTGTTTTTTCATGGTGACGACATCACCTACCTGAATATCCATGATTATCTTTCCTTTCCCCGGTACGTCTACAACCCGGAAAAAATCTCCCCAATACTGCCCGTCACTACCAAATCTGCCATTCCGTCCTTGGGGGTCGGAGTCTTATTAATCAGAATCAGCTTATTTCCCTGATAATAATCAATCAGCCCTGCTGCCGGGTACACCGCAAGAGAAGTACCCCCGACAATCAAGACATCTGCATTGCTGATACAGCGAATGGCCTCCTGTAAGGTATCACTGTTCAGACCTTCCTCGTACAGTACCACATCCGGTTTGATGCTGCCGCCGCACTCACAGAGCGGTACGCCGACAGAGTTCAGAATATATTCTGCATCATAAAATTTATGGCAGCTTTCGCAGTAATTTCTTAAAACGGAACCGTGCAGCTCCAATACCTTTTTACTCCCCGCTGCCTGATGGAGACCGTCAATGTTTTGAGTAATCACCGCCTTCAGCTTTCCTTCCTTCTCCCACTGAGCCAGCTTCAGATGGGCTGCATTGGGTTTTGCCGTAAGGCAGAGCATCTTATCCCGGTAAAAACGGTAAAATTCCTCCGTCTTCTTCCGATAAAAGGTATGGCTTAAAATCGTTTCCGGAGGATAGTCATATTTCTGATTATACAGGCCGTCCACGCTGCGAAAATCCGGAATACCGCTTTCTGTGGAAACTCCGGCCCCTCCGAAAAACACCAGATTATCGGTATGGTCAAGGATTTCTTTTAATTGTTCGATGTTATTCATGGATGTACCTCCGTTTTTATTCCCCCTCTATCATACCAGTTACATCGGTAATCTGACCATAGACCCGCAAGCGTCCGTCTGCACTGAGGGAAACCGCCAGAGTGCCTCTGATATAGCGCAGTTCTCCATCCTCCTTCGTGATAATACTGACGAAAACGCAGGATTCCTGTGTCCTCTGCATTTTTTCCAGCAGCATCCCCACCGTTTTTTCCGGCATATCGGAAAGGGCAAGGACAGGCAGGCTTTCCAGCCTTTCCAAAAAATCCACCTGAGTGCAGTCTAAAATCTCAGGGCACTTGTCACTGACGAAGATACAGCCCCATTTTCCTCCATAATTTAAATGAAAAAGGCCGATGGGAATGGGAATCATCTGGGGAATGAGCTTTCCCGCAAGCTGAGGGTCTATTGAATTAACGGTATTCGTCTTTTGCTTCTTTTCCATAGTTATTCTCCTTATGTTCAATTCTTAATTTAAACTCCCTGATTCGATAATTTATTCCGATTGTTTTGACTATATTTTATACCAAAATACTGCTGTTTTTGCAAGAAATCTATGTAATTATTTTGAGTTCTGATGGGTTCTTCTGTGCTCACTCCCCGTTGTTTCTGCCAGCAGCTAGATTTAACTTCAAAAAAGCGCATGGTTTACATGATTATTCCATACTCTTTTACGCTGTCATTTTGATTTTAATTTTTTCTGATTATGCCAACTGTATAACCTCAGCTTCAATCTCCTTTAATTCATCAAGTGACAATGATGGAACATAATCCACAATTTCTTCCAGTGACATTCTGCCTTTTCTTATCATTCTTTCCGCCGTTTCCCTTGCTTCACTATTTTTAATATCTTCCGCATATGCCTCTAAAATCTGCTCATCGTCAAATAATGTCATCATAATATCCACAACCTCCTGTTCCTTATTTTCCAGATATTCTTTCAATACGTTTCTGTCTTTGCAAATACGAATTGTTTCTGTTACCGCTTTCTTTGTCTGCCCATATTTCTTTCTCTGCTCATTATACACCTTACAGAAAATAATATACTGTCCAATAATACTGTTCTCGTCCTCTTGATACAGTACTTTGACTTCTACGTCTACCGCTATCTTTTCACCTTCAAAAAAATCTTTTGAGAGTGATATGGTATCGGGTGGATTCTTAGGCTTTTCACCCGTAAATATCGCATACAGTTCAGGTTTTGGCATATTCACTTTTTTGTAGCCATACAGATTTTGCTTTGTACGCTTGAAATAATCATGATAAGTCTGTATCAGATACATAAGTGCCCGAATGATGATATTCAATGTCCATGTTGATTGGCTTTCAACCAATACCATTAACCGATTTCCGACAGAAAATCCTAAATCATTATAATCCGCATCAACCAGTACATGCTTAATCGTGACATCTGCAATTTCATCTTCCGTAACATTACAATCCTCTGGGTGAAGTGCCTTATACAGTTGAAGCAGATACTTTTTATCTTGAAATAAATTCGTGAATACGCTGTCCTTTATCTTACGCTTTGGCGCACTTTCTGCCATTTTATCACCTCGCTAATAACAATTCCTGTTTATTAACCTTTCTAAGGTTTAATAAGATACCTCTGAAAATATAATATAACTTAGCTCCTATTACATCTTAATTATACAGAAAAATATCCGTCCTTACCATAAAAATAACAGTATTTTTCTTCCTCCAATCAATTTTTATGGTAAAATACTGCTATTTTTACAAAAATTCTATGCAATATTATAAATGCTAAAGGGGTTCTTCTGTGCTTACTCCCCGTTGTTTCTGCCAATAATTGAATTTAACTCCAGTTTAACCTTTCTGAAATTCTCCTCTAAATCAGCAGCTCCATCCAGCACAAACTGTTTGCAAAGCAATAAATTTTGCCATTCATCATGCTTTGCTTTACTCGTCACCTTGACACTGCCTGTATCGTATCTTCTTGCCCATTCAAGGAACGCCATGTGATTGGCATACATATCCCCAATTAGTCGGCAGCCAGAGATAGTCATCTATATCCAGAAATTTATAACCTGATTCTTCACTTATTTTCCTGCCTAAAGTAGACGTACCTGAGCCTGAAGCCCCATAAATATGTATTACACTTTTCATCTTTATCACCGATAATATTAATAAATCACTTTTCATCAAGATTTGAAATGCCGCCAAGCGGCATTATGGAGGTAAGTATGCAGAAACCATTACATAACCCGGCGGCTTCCCACTCCCATAAGGCCCGCTTTCAACTGATTCTTTCCATGAGTATTTTCGGTACTTTAGCCATTTTTGTACGGAATATCCCTCTGCCTTCTGGAGAACTTGCTCTTTACCGGGCAGTTCTTGCGGCATTGCTTATCGGAGGCTATCTGTTATTTTCACCGGACAGGCTTCGTTTCTCATCAATAAAAAAAGAACTGCCCCTGCTTCTTCTGTCCGGGGCAGCCATGGGAATTAACTGGATACTCCTTTTTCAGGCCTATCATTATACTACCGTCTCTGCAGCCACCCTCAGCTACTATTTTGCACCTGTTATCGTAACCCTGGTCTGCCCCTTTCTTTTTCAGGAAAAGCTGTCAAAGAAACAGATAATTTGCTTTACCATGTCTACTCTGGGAGTGTTTCTGATTATCGGAGCGCCCGATTTAGGCCGGATGGGAAAAGACACTAAGGGAATTTTATTCGGTCTGGGAGCCGCTTTATTTTATGCCGCAGTAATCTTATTGAACAAATTCATTAAAAACGTTGCCGGCATCCACAGGACGTTCCTGCAGTTTTTGTCGGCCATCGCCGTCCTGATTCCTTATGTGGCCTGCACCGGAGGCTTTCATCTGACCGAAATCCATTTCACAGGGTGGATGAATCTGCTGATTGTGGGTCTGTTCCACACGGGAATCACCTATTGCCTCTATTTTTCTTCTTTAAAGGAGCTTCCCGGCCAGGAGGCCGCCATTTTAAGCTATACTGACCCTTTGGTTGCCGTCGTCGTATCCGTACTGGTTTTGGGAGAAAGCATCACCCTTTTGCAGATTGTGGGAGGAATATTCATTTTAGGTTTTGCTCTTTGGAACGAAAAAGGTAATTGAAAAGGCCCATTAATCCAGCCTCGGCCCTATTCTGATACAGGGTATAACAACTTATCCATACACCACCGGCAAAACGGCAGTACAAGGTTTCCTTTCTGCCTTTCCAATCCCTACTGATAAGAAACCATTATACTCTCAGGCACTCAGATGCTCAATTAAAATCTTTATTCCTATTAATACCAAAATCAGGCCTCCTGCAAGCTCTGCCTTCTTTTTATATTTACTGCCGAACACATTGCCAATATAAACACCTGCCACCGCAATGAAAAAAGTAAGAATGCCAATAATAGCCACCGATTCCATAATGGGGTATTTCAGGAAAGCAAAGGTTAATCCCACCGCCAGGGCATCGATGCTGGTAGCTATGGCCAATATCAACAGCTCCTTTAAATCAGGTTTAGCCCCGTCAGTAAAACCGGCTTCATCTTCTCCCCTCAATGCCTCCTTAATCATCTTACTGCCGATAAAGCCCAGTAAGAGAAAAGCAATCCAATGGTCAACGCTGGTAATATACTGTTCAAACTGTGTACCCAGAATCCAGCCAATAAAGGGCATTAATGCCTGAAAACCTCCGAAAAACAGACCAATGATTAACGCCTGATTCCTATCCACCTTTTTCATGCAAAGACCTTTGCAGACAGCCACTGCAAAAGCATCCATAGAAAGCCCTACACCAATCAACGCTATTTCAACAATCATTCCCATATTTTCCTCCTTTTTTCACCACAAAAAAGACTCATGAGTGCCTTCCAATGGACAAAAAACCTCTGTCCCTTAAGCACACATGAGTCTCATTCATTAAGATTTGCCAGGTTCACCGATAAAATCACCGGGTCGCCAGAATGTTGACAAATCACGCCTTGCGCAAACTACTCCCTCATCGCTGATATAAAAATATGATTGTTTATCTAAATATATACCTGTTGATATTCTTTGTCAACAGGTACGAAATAAGGAAATTAAAACCTCCCCTTTCCCTGTTTCTGGAAAAGAGGAGGCTTCCCCCACTATATAGTTTGATAAAAGCGATGTAATTCATGCGCTGCCAAAAGCAGCCATTCTCTAAGGTCTGAGTCCCATACCGCCTTCTAGCGTCAATGTCTCACCGGTTAAGTACTTAAAGTCAGGGTGAGCCAACTGTACACAGACACGACCGATTTCGGTTTCCGGGTCACCATAGTGGCCCATAGGAGGCATTTTAACATTTGCCTTGAAGGCCTCCGGATATGCCTTCTCAAAGTTTTCTAACTGGGCAGTCCATGCAATAGGACAGATAACGTTGACATTAATGCCGTCCTTGCCCCATTCTGTCGCTGCCACACGGGAAAGTCCGCGGATTCCTTCCTTTGCCGCCGCATAAGCGCACTGTCCAAAGTTTCCGAACAGTCCTGCACCGGATGCAAAGTTGATAACAGAACCTTTGCTCTCCTTTAAATAAGGATAGCAGGCCTGCATATAGTAAAATGTTGCATAAAGGCCGGAGTACATTGCCAGATTAAACTGTTCAGTAGAATGCTCTGCCAAAGTAACGCCTGAAGCTGACGCCTGTGCCACATTGATTAAAACATCAATTCTTCCAAAAGCATCAATGGTCTTCTTTACCACCTCTGCTACTACTGCTTCATTATCTGCACCTGCACTGACATCGGCAGGAACAGCCAATACTTTAATGCCGTGAAGACGCTCAAGCTCTTCCTTCGCATCCTCCAGCTTCTGTACATTACGGCCGGTAATTACCAGGTTAGCGCCTTCCTTGGCATACGCCGTAGCAATGCCGTATCCAATGGAACCACATCTTCCATCACTGAGCAACGCTCTTCCTGCACCTGTAATAATAGCCGTTTTTCCTGTCAAAAATCCCATCTTCATGTCCTTCTTCACTCATATTTTTTGTATTAAATCTGTTACTATTATAACCATATCCGGCTGCATTTGTAAAGATAAATTTAATAATAATTACTATTTTTTATTTTGCAAAGTCCTTCTTTCCCTGCAACCATCTTCTCTTACCATCAACATCCTATGTACACCAGCTTTAAATCACATACTCCACCGTCTTATCCTGTGTCATCTTCGTTTCCTCATTGAAAAGAAGCACCGCCTCTCTGCCCTCCTTGGGGCCAAAGGCGTAAATTTCCAGCGTCTCCCGGTCAAAATACCGGGCAGGGACGATGCGGTTATACTCTCCGGGAAAATCGAATACCATTTTGATTTCTTCATCATCAAAAGGTTCTATCCGGTAATAGGGGTCAAACATATACACACTCTCCCCCTTCATCCCCGTCAAAAGCACATAATGCCAGCCCTCCAAATCCAATCTGACTACCGCCGCACCGCCCCGGCACAAAGCATCTCTGAGAAGGCCATTCTGACCAAACTTTACTGCTTCACCGGATAAAAATAAGCTGGATACAGGAAGATGCCCTGCAGTTCCAAATCC